>JAFZIM010000048.1 GCA_017554365.1 Alphaproteobacteria bacterium
GTGGTGATGTCACATATAACGCAAATTCAGCCCAGGGCTTATCATCATGTTCAACCGCCACAAATGGCGCATATACTTTGTCTGATGGTACGGGTTCAACAGCGGATTCATGTTATCGTCAATGCAGTGGCAATGTAAGCATTGCACACGCAACGGGGGTAAAGGGAAACGATTATTATGGCAACGGCATTGATACATGTGAACCAACGGGTTGTGTAAATGGATGGCATTTATCAAATGGCGATTTTGCCGGATTAAATATAGATAAAACGATTAATTATACGCAACGTTATGCAAAGGCAGATGCACAATATGCATATTACGGTGATGATGGTGCATGCTCTTATGAATTGGGGAGTTCTGAAGATTGCAATACAAAACCAGAATATGCGGAATTGGGTGTAAATGAATTTGTTTCTGTATATCCATACGGGCGTATATATGGTGTTGCCGCATGCAGTAGCACCGCACCAGAAAATGATTTGCTTTCAGTATATATGGTAAATGGTGTAAAATTTCAAAATGGTCAAATAAGTCAGGAAGAATTCGTCGCAAGTTTATTGGCGGTTGGAACCCCAGAACAAGACGCCAGAATAATGGAATTGGTGTCTGATTATTCAAACGGTAATATTACAGAAAATGAATTATCAATGACTGTTTTAGCAGAATTTGGTGTTGTAACCAGCAACAATATTGATACAAATTCACACGGTTCACATTGTTGGTGTAAATTTAATGGGTATACACCAAATGGTGGAACACGACAAAATATATCTTCTGCTTGGGTGAGTTTTCCAGAAAGTGAAAGTGCTACATACGAATCTTGTATGAGTTTTTGCGTATTTGATTGTGCGTTTGATTTTGGAAGTTCTAGCGGCGCCTACCCTCAGTGGTATAATGCATTAATGGACAGTTTTGGTGAAACATTATCTGTGTGTGATGCAAACAAAATCAAAATTAATTGGACTGGTGCAGACGCAAAAGATATTTCTGATAATAACGCGGGAACCGCAACATACGGCGAAGATGTCAGAACCCCAGTCAAAGCCACAACCAAACCAGGTCAAAGATTCAAGGGTTGGCGTTTTGTTGCCCCAACACCTGTTCAGGTTAGTGAATAAGAAAATTGATATGCGTTCCGGCATATCAATAAAAGAAAGTGTTTTCCTTACTTTCATTTTTGTTAAAAAATACCGCCCGTTTGGGCGGTGTTTTTTAATCTGTATCGATTATCTTGACATTGCAGGGATAGAAACACCAGCAATCATTTCTATTTCTTCCTGACTTCTGTTCCAACTTTCTTCAATTGCCTTTTGTCTTCTATCAAATTTAATTTTTACCTGTCTTAAATTGTTTATTTTTCTGGCCCAATATGTTGAATCTTTTAATTTTTCCATGCAAATATCATAAAATTCTTTGGCAGATTCAAGGTTTTTGTATGCAAATAATGAATTAAAAATATATTCTTGGGTTGATGGTATGTAATACAAATCAAAATAATGTCTTTTTTCAATATGTTCGTTTGTATAAGCATATTTAAAACCAGAAATCTTGATTTTTTTAGATGTGCTGTCTTTTTTAAATTCTACAAAACATTTTTCATTTTTTATGTCTTCCATACAAAGACGTAAATAGTCGTTTTCTATTTTTCTTGATTTTTCGCGTAATTTTTTTGCTAATGAAAACATTTTTTTCCCTTTTTTTATTATTATATACTATGTATTATATATACAAAAAAAATAATTGTCAATAAAATTATCGTAAAATATAGCGAAATAAAACCGCCCGTTTGGGCGGGTTTTATTTTAAATTATATAATTATTTGCCACAACTGCCGATGATTCTAGAAATAGAAATATCTTTGTGTAACAAGAATTCATATTCGCAATTACCTTGTTTGTAATAACCACCACAAGAAGCCAATGTTAATACTGCGAACAATGCCAAAATTAATTTTTTCATGATTATCTCCTTTTGTATTTTTAATACGAATACATTATGAAAATATTCTTATGGTTTTGCAAGGGTTTATTTTAATATTTTATTATATCTAATATTTCTGGTAATTCTGGCGATAAAAAATGCCCGCGATTTTCATATTCATGAATACGAACATCAGGCATATTTTGTTTGATTTTTTTCACGCTATCTAAAATATATGGCGCGTCGTCATTTGAAATTAAAACATCAAAGCCACAAAGTGTTTGATTTACGATTTTATTATCTATTTCAAAATCTTTATAAAATCCGTTCGGTTGTGCATCATCAGGGTCAATCCATGGTGCAACCAAAATGGCTTGTTTAACTTTTAAATTTGGGTGGGTTGCCAAATATTTTAAAACAAAACCACCACCAGCTGAATGTCCGATTAATGTGGTGTCTTGGGTTATATCTTGGAAATCCATAATTTTTTCCCATTCTTCGTATTTCATCAAAACAGCATGTGCGTGTGGAAATTTAGGAATCTGCATAATGACATCGTGGTCTTTTTCAACCCTGAATTGCAACCAATATTTCCATTTGAAAGCGTCTGGAAAATATTCGCGTGTTTCCCAATCCATTTCAGGTGGCATAACCCCATGACAAGATATTATATTCATAATAGATTCCTTTTTTTATTTCTTTAATATATCGCCTGATTTTATATATTCAGGTGAATTTTTTGGCAATTTCTTTTGTGCTAATTTAGCATATTTTTTTGCGTTCTTTTCGTCTTTATTCATTTTATAAAATTCAGCCATCGCCCAATCTGAAATTCCATCTTCGCTGACCCGAGCCAATATCCAATAAGATAATGGACTTGGTTCTTTTAATATAACTTTTTTGCATAATTCTTTGGCATGTTCTTTGTCGTTTGGTTTGTTGCGTTCAGATAATACCAATGCCAATGCAGTTTCAATTTGTGGTGCATTTTGTGATAATTCTAAACTTTTTTCGTATGCAATAACACTATCGTCATAATGGCCGTATTGATATTCTATGTCGCCCAATAATTCATAAAAATATGGATTTTCAGGATGTCTTTTTATCAAAGTTTGTGTGCCTGTTTTCGCAGTATCAAGATTCCCATTTCGCATGTTCGTAATTGCACGTGCATAAATTGCTGAATCAGATTTGTTTTTATATGGATATATTGTTAATACATTTTTATCACTATCAAGATAACCAATCAATTTAGCACGCAATATTTCATAATTTGAATTTTCTTTGGCTGTTTTATCTGCGTTTTGTTTTGGCAGATTTTTAATTTTACTGATTTTGGTTCTTGTGTTATTTAATCTTTCGTTTGTCAAAGGGTGATTTATACGATTTGGGTTAATTCTTTTTTCAATTTCACCATGCATTTCTTGCATTTGATTAAAAACTTCTATCAATCCATTTGGGTCGTATTTTGCCGATACCATTAAATCAACAGCCATATCGTCAGCCATTCTTTCTTCGTCCCTTGAAAAAGATAACATAGATTGTTGTGCGATTCCGCTGGCCCCTGCGACAACGCCCATACCCGCAGACGGATTGCCACCAGCAACCATTAAACCAACACCCAATGCCTGAATAATCATTGTTCGCATCATTTCCGATTGCATGCGGTCTGAAATCTGAATCATGTGTCCGCCGATTGTGTGTCCCATTTCGTGCGCGACAACTGCACGCAAAGCATTCGGAGATTTTATTTTCTTTAATAAACCTGTGTAAATAAAAACATCTTCGCCACCACGAACAAAAGCATTAAAATCATCATCGTTGACAATATAAATCTTTAATCTGTTTTCAGGAATCTTTGCAGATTTTGCAATTGGCAAAACGATTTTTGTTATTTCTTTTTCAATTTCTGTATCGTTAATAAGAGTCGCCGCATTTGTGTTAAATGCAAATAAAATAGCAAACAAAAATAATATTACTTTTTTCATTATGCACCTGCAATTGTAGAACAATCAAAAATATTTCTTAATTGTTGCGACCAAATTTTATCAGAATCATTATTGTTTAATGCCGCTTTCTGAGCCAATTTGAATAAATCCCTGTGTTCACGATAATTCACAAAATGATATTGTATCCAACCACTTTGTTTCGTTCCCAATAATTCGCCAACACCACGCATCATTAAATCTTGTTCTGCTATGGCAAAGCCGTCTTCTGATTCACATAATACATCTAATCTTTTTATTCCGTCAGGCGATATATTATTTCCATAAACCAATATACAATAAGATTGTAAATTTCCACGACCAACACGCCCGCGTAATTGGTGCAGGGCAGCCAATCCAAATCTTTCTGCGTTTTCAATAACCATAATCGTCGCAGAAGGAACATCAATTCCAACCTCTATAACCGTTGTGGAAACCAATACACGCATTTTGGAATTTTTATCTGCAAATTCAGCCATAACTTTGTCGCGCTGTTTTTTATCCATTTGGCCGTGGCAAAGACCTGTGCCTGGAAATCTTTTGTTTAATTGTTCGTATCTTTCTTGGGCTGCGGTTAAATCAGAAATTTCAGATTGTTCAACCAAAGGACATACCCAAAATATTTTTGCACCTTGGTCAACCTGGGTCGCAATTCTTTCAATCAAAGCATTGACTTTGAAAATTGGTAATTTAGTCGTTTTAATTGGTATTCTGCCCGCTGGTTTTTCGTTGATTATAGATACATCCATATCACCATAAATCGTCATAGATAATGTGCGTGGTATTGGGGTCGCAGACAAAGCCAACATATCAGGGTTATTCCCTTTTTCACGCATAGCAGTTCTTTGTTGAACGCCAAATCTGTGTTGTTCGTCAATTACAACCAAACCCAAATCCCTATATTCAACATCTTCGGAAAATAGGGCGTGTGTTCCAATGGCTATTTTTGTTCGGCCTGATTTTAACGAAGTTAATTTTTCGCGTCTTGGGGCGCCTTTATCACGACCTGTTAATATATCACATATCAACCCCATTTTCGCACACATAGGTGCCAATTTAGCAAAATGTTGTTGTGCTAAAGTATCTGTTGGTGCCAATAACACAGATTGACCGCCAGTTTCCGCCATTTTTATCATGGCAGCCATAGCAACCATTGTTTTTCCTGAACCAACATCACCCTGAACCAATCGCATCATAGGAACTGGTTTTTGAAAATCTGCAAATATTTCATTGATAGTATTTTTCTGGGCGCCTGTTAATTTAAAAGGCAACATTTCATAAAATTTATCAATTAAATCATATTTCTTTGTGCGTATCGGACGTATGTTTTTTTGTTCTGTTCTTGCGCGTCTGTTGATTGCGATTGCAGATTGATGTGCGAATAATTCACAATAAGCCAATTTAGAAATATATGTTCCATTAGGTGCTAAATCATCATTTGTTAATGGATAATGTACGTGTTCCAATGCGTCCATAAATTCAGCCATTCTTTCACTGCAATTATGTGTGTCAATACGTTCATGTAGTGTCTTGAATATTTGGTCGCGGACATTGGAAAATGTTTTCTGGGTCAGACCAAAACCAGACGGATAAATCGCCTGATGTGTAGGAATCTTTTCTGCGTTTTCAGGTAATTCAATAAATTCAGGGTGGTTAATAGTAGCACCGCGATTAGTGATATCTAATTTACCACTTACTATACGCCATTGACCGATAGGCAATTTTTCCACCCAATAATCAAGAAATTTCACATTGAAAAATTGAATCACAACAGGGGCTGCAAATTTATCAACACATAAAACCTGACTTGGACGACGACGGCCATGAAATACGCCACCTTTCTTGTAAGATTTTACCATCAAAGAGATTGTAATAGTATCGCCGTTTTGCGCCCCCATTACAGAATCAAGTATTTCACGTGGACGAACATAAGACGGAATATGTAAAAGAAAATCAAGAACCCGACGGCCACCCAACACTTCATCGAATTTAGAAGCCAGCACAGGCCCAACCCCATGGATAAATTGCAAATCAGAATACAGAAAATCAAATAATTCTTTGTCCATGCTATAAATCTAGCAAATATTTTTACATTTAGCCAATAAAAAAACAGGTGGCTTTTTCGCCACCCGTTTAATTTGATAATATAAATTATCTTGTTCTTTGACTTGCAAATGAATAAGCCATTTTCAAATGGTCTGGGTTATATGTACCATTCAAAATTGCCAATGTGTCTTCCAAGATAACCCTTTCTTCATCAGTAGGAATCATAAAGATTTTGATTTTGGAATCAGGTGTGCTGATAACTGTTTCACCAACACCTTTGCGTGCAAGTGCAGCTTTGTTTGCTTCCTTGTCTAATTTCAATCCCAATTCTTCCAAACCTTCGCAGAATTTTTCGCGCAAGAAATCATCGTTTTCACCAACGCCAGCTGTGAATACCAATGCATCTACGTGGCCCAATTCTGCAAGATATGAACCAATGTATTTTTTTACATTGTGGGCTTCCATTTCGATAGCCAATTTGCAATCGTCATTTTCGTCTTTGTTTGCTTCTATATCACGTCTGTCGCAGAAACATTTTGTAATACCCATCAAACCAGACTTTTTATTCAATTCAGTTTGTACTGTTTCGATTTTGATACCTTTGCGTTCAGCAACATAAGCAGGAATAGATGGGTCAATATCACCGCAACGTGTACCCATTACCAAACCAGCTGTTGGTGTCATACCCATAGATGTATCAACGCAAACACCATTCTTAATTGCTGCGATAGATGCGCCAGAACCAATGTGTGCTGTGATTAAATTGCATTCAGATGCATCTTTGCCCAACATGGCAGCAGCGCGTTTAGAAACATATAAATGAGATGTTCCATGGAAACCATATCTGCGGACACCCAATACTGTATACCATTCTTCTGGAACAGGATAACGATATGCCACAGGTTTCATTGTCTGATGGAAAGCAGTATCAAATACAGCAACATGTTTTGCATTTGGGAAAAACTTCTTTGCAGCAGCAATACCTGCAATACCGCTTGGGTTATGCAAAGGTGCCAATGGTGATAATTCTTTCAATGTTTCAATAACATCGTCTGTGATTTCTACGGAAGAAGCAAATTTATCACCACCCATAACAACACGATGACCAACTGCAACGATATCGTCTAAGTTAATACCTGCCTTGCGCAACATCTGAGCCATAGTATCAACAGCGTCATAATGGTCTTTTAATACTGTTTCGTTTCTTTCTTTTGTGCCGTCTGAACAATCTTTTTGTGTTAATACAGAACCTTCTGCACCAACCCTTTCAGCCAATCCGTTAAAGATAGGTTGCATTGTTTCTGCGTCAAAAATTGTATATTTAAGTGAAGATGAACCGCAGTTCATAGCAAGCATATAAGACATTTATTATCCTTTTGTTAATTCTTTTACAGCCCAAGAATAGCAAATGATTTTACAGGTTTCAATAATAAACTATAAATTTTATTTTCCATTTAGCAGAATCTATATTTGTCTTTAATGCGCTGGTTTTATGAAATACCCAAAAAGGTTTATTTGCGATAAATAACCTTAAAAACAAAGAATCATTTTTTATGTAAGTATGAACCCCAGGATTCAGATAATCGCCAATGCCGAATATCCTGACTTCTTCGTTTTCGCTGTATCCAGCGTCGGCAGATTGGCATACTAATACGGCTTCTGAAAACTTTGGTAAAGTATTAAGTTGGGTTTGATAATCAAAAAAATTATCTGAATATATAGAAAATAGGGCAGATTCTTCTGTATTTAAATTTCCCGTCTGATATGTTGTAAAAAGTGTTGTCCAAAAAGAAGCCGGTACAGAATTTATATCAAAACTTGATTCTGATGACGGAATTTCGTCTTTGCGGGCAAGTTTAATTCCACCCAATGTTTCACCATCATGAATACGAATAGTTTTATTTGTTGTATCCATTGTAATTTCGCCGTTTAATCCGGTAAAATTATCGTTTTGTGCCGCAGTTCCCCTGCGAATTTGTAAAATTCTTGTCATAAAAAATCCTTTTGTAAATTTATAAGAAACAAAATAAAAAGACGGCATTAAACGCCGTCTGATTATGGATATATTATATCACAAAATGGCATAAAAATCAAGCCGCTTTAAGATGTTGTGCGTTCAATAGTATTCTTTTTATGCGTTCGTCTTTTGCTGCATCAAAATTATCTTGGGCGTTGCTTGTAAATAATCTCCATGTCTTAGATTCACCGCCGTTCAACATATTCCAATAACTTTCAAGATAAAGAACTTTGTTTATATGGTCTTGATCCCATGTTGAAAGCGCAGTTTCTCTTTCTTCGTGCGCTTTTGTTAATTCTTTTACTCTTTTTGTTGCATCATCAAATTGGTTTACACGTTCAACTGCTTTTGTATAAGTTTCGGCTTTTGATTTTGTTGAATAATCATCACGCAGTTTGGTTAAGTTTGCTTTTCTCGCATCTAAATTTTTTTCTATTTCTTCTAATCTTGCTTTTGTATCATTGTATTTCTTTTGATGCTTTTCTTCGAATTCTTTTTTATTTTTATCTGCGTGTTCTCTTTTTTCTTTGCGTTCATCAGACATAGTGGCAGGATTTCTGTCTTTTGAATTTTGATTAAGAGCGTCTATTATATTATTTGCTTCGGAATATAAACCTGCCTTGTCTTGAGCTAATTTTTCACGTGTCGCTTTGATAGATTCTTCATCTTCAATCGGATTGCCATACGGGTCAGTCAACACAGGTGATTTTAATTTAGCATCAATTTCACCAATCTTTAATTTATTTGTTTTTTGTTGTTTTTCCAAAGATTCTTTTTCTGAATCTAAATCGCGGTTGTCTAATACATTTTTTGCATCATCATAATTCTGTTTGTATATAGACAATTCTTCCATGTCTTGTTTTAATTTTGCTTTTTCTTCTTCAAGTTTTTTTATTTCTTCTTCTTCTTTTGTTATTTCTTCATTAATTTTATTTAATTCCGCTTCTGTTGTTTCTTTCAAAGTTTTATCTTCGTCATAACTGCCCGATAAAGAGTCAAGAGTTGCTTGTTGTTCTTCTAATTCTTTTTCGTCGCGTTTTTGGGCTGCTTCATAAGCGGTCTTGTTTGTAGGATCTTTTGCACTGCGTTTATTTATTTCATTAATTCGGTCTGCTAAAAGTCCTGATTTATTATTGTCCTTAGAAAAGTTTATATTACGCAGTTTGATTTGATTCTTTATAATTGTTGCAGTATATCCAATTCCAAGAAATGCGGCTTTGACAGATTGATCAAATGCTTTGGTGACAAATTGAATTCCGTCATTTTTATTCCAAGATAATTCGCCATCTGAAAATACTTTGAAATCAGATTTACGCATTGCGTCCATAACTTTGCTTGTCATCATGCCATATTTCATAACGGTCATGATTTCCATAGCAGTTTCTGCTTTTTTTATAAGGTCTTCATCATCTCTTTCAGTTGCTTTTAAAATGATTTTTTCAATAACGCATTTCATTTGGTTGGCATCTTGCCAGCAACCTTCTATCGCCTTTGGAATTTCGTCTTTGACTTCGTTCATGGTTTCCACGAACCAATCAAAATGAGATGCAGAATTTGCGTTGCCAATTTTACCTTTTACTTCGGCAGATTTATCTAATAATGTTTTTAATCCATCTGCTGGTTTTATCTTGATTTTATCAATTGCCTTGCAAATTTCTTTGGCGTGTGGACTTGAAAATAAATGACCGCCACGTAATTCTTCGTATTTTTTTAATGTGTCTTTGTATGTATCGTCAGCCCATTTTTCAAGTTGTTGTAATGGGGTTAATTCATCATCATATTTTGGTTTTACATAATCTTCACTTTTTGGGTCGTCCCAACCCATTTTTTCGGCTTTACCAATACCTTTTTCGACTATGCCTTTGTCATCTTTTGCTTCAAATTTTTCACGAACGTCTTTATCAGAATATAATCTTTCTAGCAATACAGGAAGATGGTTTTTACCAAAATCTTCCAATGACATTCTTTCAGGATAGGTGATATTAGAAAACGCGTCTTCGTGTGATACGATTTCTAAATCGTTTTTGATATTTAATAAAGCATCTTTTGCTGGGTCAGCACCATACGAAAACGTTCCGAGATAATCTGATAAATATCTTGATAGTTGTTGGATTTTGTCTTGGACACTTTTATTTTTGTTATATTCTTTGTTTTTGCATTTTGTTAATAATTTGTTTATATCATTAACAGTGCCAAATAATTTGTCTTTATATTCTGGTGGTTTTTTTACATTATTCCAGATTTTATTTTTTAATTCGTTTGATATATTTGGATCACAAGTATTAAAGAAATCGACAATATTTTTAATACTTTTTTCTGCTTGGTCTGTCGCATTAGGTATTTGAAAAACCTGATATGTATCAAAATAATCTCTTAAAAAAGTCCTTGCGTTTTCACCTTTGACTTTATCATAAAATGGGGCGGCACTTTTCATACCAGCCATTGCAATAGCAAAACCATCATATACTTTTTTAAGTTCGTCTGGGGTTATATAATCAAAATCTATTACTGGTAATTCTTTACGAACCAGTTTGCCATCTTTTTCTTCAAAATAATCTTTTATCCATTGTTCTTGGGTTTTATTTAAAAGCCCTTTTTTATGGTCGTCAAGCAAACGATTAACAACAGCAGAAGGCATTTTGGTGATATGCAAATGCTTGCAATAATCTCTTAAAAAATCACCCATATCGGTGTATGCCATAAATGCCCCCTTTGGTAAAAATTACCCTTTGCACACTTGTATTATAGCATTTTTACATAGGTTTTTCAAGAAATAGGGCTTTTTTTTATGTGCTTTCGTTCCTATGAAATATATTAAATTTTTTATATATAATTACCGGCATGAGTTTGTTGAATATAGTTTTAAAATCTATACCTTATGTTTTATCGGTGCTGGGTGGTGTTTTTGTGTTTGATTTTTCACAAAAATATTTGCATGACCCTGGGTGGATAGATTTAATGGATAATGTTGCTGCGTCTTTGCTGGCAATACCTTTGGTGTTTTTATTTTATGATTATTCGAATTTTTTGATAACAAGACGTGTTCACAGACACCAACATATAAATCTGATAAATACCATAGATTCTATATTGTTGAAAATTTTGGGAAACATGAAAAATATAATAGGTCTGAAACACATAGAAGTTCCGATGCAAGATTTGAACCTGAATTACAAAAAATTAAATCTTGATGTTAAATATATTCGTGCAATAAAGAAAGAATTAACAAAAATGGAAGAATTACTTTATAAATCTGACAAAATAGAAATATTAGAACAACAACATACGCAAATTTTATCTTTTATCACCCAAGAATTAAATCAGATTTTAAATGAATGTAAATATCATAATTCCCCACGTGAAATAGCACGTTATTTGGAAACGACGCTTTCTATGATAGATGATTGGTTTTCTGCAACAGGTTATAACACCCGTAAAAAATTAAAAAAAGACAAATAAAAAAAGACAAAAAAAGACAAATAAAAAAACGACTTTTCAAAAGTCGTTTCAAATCTTTCTGGTGGAGGCACAGGGACTCGAACCCTGGACCCAATGATTAAAAGTCATTTGCTCTACCAACTGAGCTATGCCTCCACATCGCCATTTATTAGCGAACAGGGTATATTTTATATATAAAAAAAATAAAAATCAAGTTGTTTTTGTATTTTTTTCAAATTTATATTTTTATGAATTCGGGCGTAAGTTTATTGAATTGAAAAACAAATATTTAATTGTTAATGATATGCCCGAATTCATAATTTAAGTATAAAAAAATAGGGATTTATTATCAAATAGCATAAATCCCTATGATTTTAATGATATTTATTTTGTCTTAATCAATCGTTGTATCATATACATATTGATTAACATTTCCATATTTTACATGTAATTTTTTGTCTGTGTTGGCATTTATATTTGTTGGTATTGTTGTCATACTGCCATAATATGTATTGCCACCAAATTTAATATTCAAAGATGGAATTGTTTTCTTGATACTGCGTAAACGCATATTTGTACCAGCAATATGTAATACACGTCCACAATCGCCCAATTCATCAGCACCGATTCCTGAACCTGTGGTTGTTAATCCAACAGGACATGGATAACGATTTTGATCTGATAATGGTGAATAATATCCAGAACCAACGGCTATACATGCAGACGCACCAGATGGTAAATACAAACCTGCACCACAAGATTCAACGCATTGTGATGTGTTTGAATCCATTACATAACCAGTCGCACAATCACAACTTGTTAAAGATGCATTAGATGTTGTATTAGCAGGACATTCGTAAATACCAGCACCAAAATCAAACAATTCTTCAAAGAACGTGTTGGCTTCGTTATAAGAATATGTTTTTCCAGGACAATAGAAATCAGATACACATTCTTGAACAACGCCATTTTCGTCCATATATGTTGCAGGTTCAATTACGATTTTGCAATCATACATACTTGTAGAATTTTGGTTGCTTGTAATACCTGCGGTCCAACCCCAATCTTTATATGCAGGTGCTTCACTACAATCGTTAATTCCGACCATGCCTGATTCATTTAATATAGACATAAATGAATCTACTGAACCACTAAATCCAGAACAATAGAATGATTCAACGCAATCATGTATGCCATCTTCTTCTGCGTATGTTCCAGAAACGATTTCTATCTGACAATCTGATATATCATCAGACATAGCAGAACTATGAGCATAAGATTTAGCCCATAATGGTAAATCTGCAGAACAGGAAACAATACCCAAATTTGAATCTGAATATGTATAATTTCCGCCAGGGCAGTAAGAATTAGCCAAACATGGTGTATTACAATTTTCTGACCCAGCAGGAGAATAATAACCGCTTTCGCAAGAAATTGTTTTTGCAGACCACATTGGAACAACTTCGATATCTCTGTTATAGATATATGTTGTTGTTTCACCGGCTTCATACAAATCTGTATCGTCATAATCCCACCCTAAGAAATCATAACCTGTTCTTTCACAAGTATTTTCTTTGAAAGTATATTGTGCGTGGAATCTGACTTCTTCTGCGGATGGGACATAACCACCAGTTGATTCATTACCGCAAGAATATGTGATTGTATAAAGTGGAATTTCTTCCCAAACTGCTGTGAATACGACATCAGAATCATAATTCCAAGTCATTGTATCGCCACCCTGATATGTGTTGCCATGTCCGTCAGACCAACCAGCAAATGTATGGTTTGCTTTTTCAGGGCAAGATAAATCGGCTGGATAAAGGAATGTGAACGATGAACCCAAAATCACATTACCAGAAGCAGCAGGTTCTTCACCTGTATCACATACATAAGAAGCAATTGTTGGTGCAGAATTTTCAGGTAAACATGCCTGAGTTGTTGTGTGTATATTATTTCCATCAGCAACACGTCCATCAGTAGTATAACCTTCATTACATGTGCAATATTCTGCTTCTTCTTCGCTATAAGAATATTCAGGACATAAATTCATACCTGAATCAATAGGGGCATTTGCATTATATTCACCCCCAGGGCAGTAATAATAATCGCCAACTTCCCATGGGTCAGGGCAATATTGACAATCGTATTCATTAGAACTATATGAAGGCAAATATTTTCCAGCAGGACATGTTATTTTTGTTTCAATACATTCTGAATGGTTTGAATTTGGTAATGTTCCGCTTGCGCATGTATAATTACCTTGGTCTGTTTCTGTAGAGAAAGTCCAAGTATGTTCTGGGCAATATTGGAATCCAATACATGCGGCACAAGACACAGAATTCTTTGGCAAATAATAACCATCATTACAATGTATTTGTTTTAATTCGCATGCTGTGTGGTCGTATGTTGGTTCATAACCAGTAGGACAAGTTTTCAAACCTTGATTTTGGTTAGAAAATTCATAAATGTCTGCTTCGCAATAATAATTGCCATAACAAGGTGAACAAGTTAATTGTCCGCCTATGACATATTCACCAGCATTACATTCAATTAATTTAGGAGTGCAAGCGTCGTGATTTGTATTTGGTTCATAACCGAAAGCACAAGTTTTCAAACCTTGAGGTATCTCAGATAAATCATAATTGCCACTTTCGCAATAAAATTCGTCAGTACATTGTTGACATGTTGATTGACCAGCCGGTAAATAATAACCAGCATCACAATGGATTTTTGCAGTGATACAACCTGTGTGCGCTGCATTTGGTTCTTGACCTTCAGGACAAGTTTTCAAACCTTGTGGTTGTGCAGAAAAGTCATAAATGTCTGCTTCGCAATAATAATTAGTATCCGTACAAGAAGAACATTCTAAAGAATTACCAGGCAAATATTCACCATCTGCACATTCTACCATTTTAGGGGTACATGCAGTATGTGCCGAATTTGGTTCATAGCCAAAATCACATGTATTCAAGCCCTGATTTTGTGAAGATGTATAATAAGTATCTTCTGTGCAATAATAATTACCAGTACATGCAGAACATTCGGTTGCACCACCAGGCAAATAATAACCAGCATTACAATGAACTTCTATTGGGTCATTACCACCACCAGCAACAGCAGGACAAGAACCATAATCATTCACCATATTTGTTCTTAAACTATTTTGATTAGAAGCAAACCTTGCGGCACATTCCACAGGACAATGGGAACGACAATATTCTGTTTTTACTCTTCTATCTGTTGAACCTACATCTGAATTAGAAAATGCTTTTGTAAAACGCCATTTGTTTTTATCAAGAGAGCACACACAACCTGCGTTCACACTGGTTAAAGAATTATAAACATTACTTGCTTTCCAACCTGTTGGGGCACAGCCAGCATAACCTGTGACAACACCATCATCAAATTGAACTTGCCATTCCATTCCAGCAACATACGCTTCCTGATCAATAGGTGTCCATTGTGTTCCATTCAAAGCAGAGATAGCGCCTTGGGCTTCTAATTCTTCAGTTGTTGCTAATCCAGTTAATGGTTCGGTTGTTAAAGCTGTTCCTGTTCCATCACAAGCAGCAAATGCGGAAAAATTCAGCAATATACACGAAAATAAAACAATGACAAAAATGGCGGATTTCCGCACAATTTGGTGTAAGTATTTCACTTTGCGTTCCCTTTCTTAGAAATATCATAGAACATTTTGAGTTTTTAGGTCAAGGGAGTTTTTTATATACAAATTATCTGATTCTTTTATGTTCTCTTTTGAAATTAGCAATCATTTCATTTGCTTTTTTAATATAGAAATAAAAACTTTCTTCACGATTAGCAAATTCTTTGAAAAATGTTGTGCCATTTTCTTTGTATTCCATAATCCAACAAGATTTTGAAGAATCAAAATAAGGTAATTTTGTATTTGCAAATACAAAAGAACGTGCCTGAACTTCCAAAGATGGTGCTGGTTCAATTTTTGTTTTGGTTAAATGTAAAGAAATTTGTTTGTCTGCTGGCAATTGAGGGTGTGATGATAAATTTTCAAAATCTACCCATTCCAATTTATCGTGAACTAATAATTGAATATCGCCAGTAAAAGAAACAATATCGTATGCGTATATTTCATAAATTTCTGTTTTTACAGAAGTAATCATTTTTCCAATAGTCGCGTCAATATTTAATTCTTCTTTTAATTCGCGTTTAAGTGCAGTCGCAATGCGTTCATTTGCTTCAACTTTACCCCCAGGGTATTCCCATTGTCCTGCCAAAGGTTGATTTTCAGCACGACGCATCAATAAATATTTATTGTCTTGTTTTATAACACCAGCGGCTACTTTTATCATATACGTTTATCCTTGTTTTTTGTCATGGAACACAGAAAGTATCATAAAAAATCTCAAAAGCAAGTTTTTATTGACAAATAAGGTTTTTTTGATAAGTATTAAAACACTAAAAAAAGGTTGTAGTTATGAAAGATATTTCTGTTTGTTCTATCGTTGCAGTTGGCCCTTATGATGTCATAGGTCAGGGGGTATCTATGCCATGGCACAGCAAACAAGATTTTTATCATTTCAAAAAAATTACAACACCTTATCCTTGCATATTTGGACGAAATACTTATGAAAATATGCCAAAGACACCATTACCAAACAGATTAAATATAGTTTGTTCTTCTAAATATACGACTTCATTTAAAAATGGTACTTTTTATGTCCCAAGTATTGAAGAAGCAATAAATTTTGCAAAATATAATACCCCAGGCGACAAGATTTTTATATGTGGCGGTTCTATGGTATATAAATATGCGCTGGAACATGATTTAATAGATGTTATGTATTTAACAAAGATACATGATTCTGAATTAAAGCGTAATATTGCTGAAAATAGGGCTGATTTTACATATTTTCCAATAGATACACTGGAATTTTTTGAATCCCCGAAATGGCAAACAGAAGAAATAAAGTATCCTAATGGTGTTTTGCCGGTTGAAACAGGTAATTCTGTGCCACGTTTTTTCAAATCTGTCCGCATAAGATAATATAAAAAATTCCTAAATAAAATATTGACAAATATATTTTTGTCAATTATAATTTATGTATAAATAATAAAAAGAGGATATTATGACCATAATTGTTGGTGGTATAGAGATTGTTATTGATTCTTATGACAAAGAACAACTTGAAAAAGTTTTGTCAGAACTTGAATCAAACAAAGCCAATGTTTCTGAACAAATTCAGTGGTATGAAACCACTATTAAAACCATGGAATCAAAAAAATCCCGTGATTATTGTGAAGAACGCAATTTACAATTATTAAAAGAGATTTTGAATAATTTTTATACCAGTAGATCAAATATAGAAACATCTATTCAAAATGTTCGTAAAAAAATACAATTGTGTCGTGTCAATTCTTCATCAAACAATGAAGAATTTAACACTACTTTTCGTCAGGTAGATGGAAAACCAACACAAATTGCATCTCAGGAAACAAAATATTCCTATGTAGATATTTGTAAAGATATTTTTGGCGCTCCAAATGATGCACATAGAAAAAAGCAAATCATAAAAGCCATAAAAAAATATATATCTGATGTCTATACAGATTATACTTGTTCTTTCAAAGGTAATGGCAATTTGAAATTCTTGTATGTAAAAAATGACAAAACTGGCAGTATTTATAATGGAATTATTTTAGGTTTGCGTAAAAAATTCAGAATTTATTGGAAATCTAAAAATAAAATGTATGACTTGGTTTGTAAAAAAATACAAATATCAAAGAATGTATTTGATGATTTAATCCAAAATGAAAAATTCGAACAAATGTCTTTTGTCATAAAGGGCAAACAAGATAGTGTATATATCCACAAAAATTGTGTTGATGATTTGATTGAACTTTATTTGGCAAAACGCGAAGAATACATAAAAAAAGAAATTGAATCACGTAATGTAAAACATCGTGGTCGCAAAAAGAAAATTGACCCATATCTTGTCAAAGGGCCAGTTATAGAAGACAATGATTACATTCCAAATACACATTTCTTGTATGCTGGTGATGCAGTTGCACGTGCTTTAGATGTACAAAATGTTGAACCTGTGACTGAAAAAGATTATTCCAGTTCAGAAAACAAGATGCGCGAATTAACAAAGATTATACATACTCTGATTGTTCGTTGCCAAGATTGGTTCGGTGATGTTTATCAAGGCAAGAAAAAAGAAAGATTAAAAGAAATCATTATGAATCAGATAAATTTGTTGGATAGTCAATCACAATATATTCACATGTATTGGCATATTGATATAAAACAAATTTCTGAACAATTTAAGCAGGGTAATTTTATGTCAGTTGCAGAATTACAGAATTTCTTTGCTGCTGTATTTCCTGTACCACGTGTTCAAATTGAAAAACCAGTATATACAAGACAATAATGGAAATATAATAATGTCCGAATACACACGTTTTGTATTATCAGTTAAAGATATCAAAAGATTTATAAAATCTGAAAATGGTTTGCGCGACGACAATCCTTATGTTGATGATTTTATACAAAGATATCTTGATGTGAATCTTGTTTATTTTAACGGAATTCATAAAATAGTTCGTGATTATGATGCACAAGGTAATGAAATCATTACAAGATTGCTTGTTTCATCGCATAGCATGGTGGCTATTGTTAATGAAATGAAAAGGGCATTCTTTAATGATTGGATAAATCAAAGTGATTTATATAACGAAGTCGCGAAAAGATGTAAATCAGAAATCTATTTTTCAGATTTTATCAAGATTTTAGATAAAAGTGAAATATTCCAAAAAAATGGTTTTTATATAGATCATTATTCAGAAAACTCTCTGACTATGGAAAGATTTATACCAAAAAATATGGTTTTGAAATTCATAGAAGAAGAATATGGTGATAAACTTATCCAACCAAAAATATTAAAGACAATGAATTTGATTTCTGTTGAAACACTAACCCGTAAATATAATATTGATTATAATACGGCTCTTAATTTATTAAGACAAATGTTTGATTCACCAATAGAAGCAAATAAGATTGTATGTAAAGATGATAAATTTTTCTTAAAGGGTGAATATTTTGATTATTTCGGCAATATTTATGAAATTCCAAAAAGATATTATATCACCGAAAATATGGAAAAAGTAGAAATTGCAAAAAATATGACTTATTTGCCAAGAATCAGTATAGAATCTGAAAGTGTTATCAATGCTGATGATTTGATAGCCAAAACAAAATCTTTTATACCACAAAAGACAGAAATAAATTCTGATGTTGTTAAACAAGATGTTCTTAAAAACATAATTAAAACTTTTATATTGCGTCATCAAGATTTGGAAAAAGAACAAGCAGAACAATTACCTAATTTTAGAAAAATAGAAAAAATAAAAGATATTATTCAAAATTTAGTTAATTTAATGTATTTGGAATCTGAATATATAAAAAAGAATTTTAAGATAGATATTAATCAGATTATTAATCAATATAAAGCAGGTAAAATTTTGTCTGTTGCAGAATTACAAGATTTTTTTGCTTCAAAAATTGATGTCAAATCATTAATTGTTTATGCAAGATAATATTATTCTTTCATAATTTTTTGGTTTTGTGTTATAATCTTTCATATATTGTATGGGGGATTGTATGAATAAAGATAAATTTCCAAAAAGTGTTCGTGGTTTTTATTGGCTGATTCTTAAAAAATTTCCTTTTGCAATGGGGACAATTTTTCTTTGCCGATTACTTGGAAATGCCTTTGATATGTTGGTTCGTCCTTTGACAAGTAAATGGATGATAGAAATTTTTCAAAATGCGGCTCATTCTGATTTTAGTGCTGTATTTTGGTTAATATGTATGTTGGCTGGTTTTTATTCAGTTGGAATTATCGGGACTTTTATAGAAAGTTTAATCAGCGGACACATAAGCCAAATATTTAACAGATATAAATTATATGTTCTTTATAAACGTATTTATTTAAATGATATTGCATTTTTTCTTGATAAACCAAGCGGACAAATCATATCTCAGGCATCAGCAGTTTCTATGAAATTACATTCTTTGATGGATGGTTTTTGGGGGCGCTTTTTAGGAATATCTCTTGGGTTTTTGTTAATTGTTGGAACAATGTTCACGATGAATATATGGTTCGTGATTGTGTTGATGGTTTATGGTGTTGTGAAATTAATTTGGGAATGGAAATTACAAAAAAAGATAAAAGCAAACAGCACAATCGAAATGGAAGAAAGTGCAATTTACGATGGTTTGCGCAGTGATAGTTTAAATAATGCTTTGGTTGTAAAATATTTTGCAAATACTGAATATGAAAACCAATATATTTATCATGGTCGTGATAAATTAATTGAAATTATAAAACGTGGATTTTTCTTAAGCAGATGTAGATGGTTGCCAACAAGTATTTTATGGCTATGCGTTCGCGTATTTATGTTGGTATTATGTTTCTTCTTAATCAAAAATGGTTCTTTAAGTTTGTCTAATGCTGTGTTTGTTATGACATCTGCAGCATCTATAAACAATGCTTTTTCACAATTAAATAAAGAATTACAAACTTATTCTAAAAATTTGGCTCAGGCAACCAAAGCATATTCTATTGTTATTGCTGACAGAAAGATTGTTGATAAACCAAATGCAAAAAATATAAATGTTAAAAATTCTAAAATAGAATTCAAAGATGTTGATTTTGGTTATGGCGAAAATAGTGTGTTTAAGAAATTTAATTTGACAATAAATAATGGCGAAAAGGTCGGTATAGTTGGGCTTTCGGGTGCAGGTAAAACCACATTATGTCATTTGTTATTGCGTATGTACGATGTAAATGGCGGTACGATAAAGATAAATAATAAAGATATTCGTGATGTAAAACATGAATCTTTGTTGCGTGCAATATCTTTTGTACCTCAGGAAACAACATTGTTTAATCGTTCAATATATGAAAATATAAAATATGCTAAACCAACCGCTAAAAAAAGTCAGATTGTCAAAGCGGCTGAAAAAGCAAATATTCATAAATTTATAACATCTTTGGCAAATGGTTATGAAACCCAGGTCGGTAATAACGGGGTAAAATTATCAGGCGGACAAAGACAACGTGTTTCTATTGCTCGTGCTTTGTTAAAAGATGCGCCAATTTTGATTCTTGACGAAGCAACATCTGCACTTGATTCTAAGAACGAATTAATGATTCAGAAATCTTTGAAAAATGTTATGAAAGGCAAAACTGCTTTGGTAATCGCACATCGTTTATCAACTTTGCGTAATATGGACCGCATAGTTGTTATAAGAAATGGTAAATTAGTTGAATCTGGAACTCATAAACAATTATTACGCAAGAAAGGCGAATATAGAAAATTATGGGATATGCAAACAATGGGATTTGTAGAATAAGATGTTGTTAAATATATTGATTTTAATTGTCGGATTTGTTCTTTTATCCAAAGGTGCAGATGTTTTGGTAGATGGTGCGTCTGCAATGGCAAAACGTTTCAAAATACCTGAAATTGTAATCGGCTTAACGATTGTTGCGTGTGGAACAAGCGCACCAGAAGCAGCCGTATCTATATCGTCAGTAATAAATGGTGCTTCGAGTGTTGGTATCGGAAATATATTAGGTTCAAATATTGCGAATATATTACTGATATTGGGTGTAAGTGCAATTATATCGAATTTATATGTCCAGAAAAATACAATTTTATATGAAATACCTTTCTTGTGTTTTATATCTGTGTTGTTGATGTTTATGGGATTTCAATATGGTGTAATTTCACACTTGGGTGCATCTTTGTTATGTTTATTATTTTTATTGTTTGGTGTGTATTTATATTTTATATCAAAAAATCAAAAGCCAGAAGCATCAGAAATCGAAAATATGTCTGTATTTAAAATGATATGTTTTATAATACTTGGTATAATTGGTTTGGTTATTGGTGCAAAATTAACTATCAATTCAGCCACAGAAATCGCGCGTATATTAAATGTTTCTGAAAGAATAATCGGTTTAACAATAGTTGCCTTTGGAACAAGTTTACCTGAATTGGTGACTTGTATATCTGCCGCATTGAAAAAACATTCAGACATAGTTATTGGAAATATTATTGGTTCTAATTTATTTAATATATTATTTGTTTTGGGAATAACTGGGTTAATAAGCCCGATTCCGTTTGAATCAGTATTTTTAATTGATTCTGCTATTGGAATTGTTGCAACAATATTGTTGTGGGTTTTCGTAATTCGGGATAAAAAATTGACCAGAATAGAAGGTTTTATATTCTTTGTTTTGTATATTTTATATGTTATTTATTTGATTA
>JAFZIM010000049.1 GCA_017554365.1 Alphaproteobacteria bacterium
ACCGATTATAAAAGCCAAAGGCATTCTTTCATAATTCGAAGATTTTTTGAATAAATAATAAAATAAATAACAAATTATAAATGCTGTTAAAATACTTAAAATTATTGGCATTACACTATTGAAAGCCGAAAATGAAACACCCTTGTTCCAAACGAATTGAATGTTAAATAAATAAGACAATCCATAATCGCCACCAATCAAATATTTCCAATTAACGAAAACACCTTCTATGTGGCATTTTGCACATATTGTATTTGGGTCATAAACCATATTCCCATATTTTGCAGCCAAGAAAGAAAGCAAGCCAGCTTTTGATATAAAATCAATAATAAATACAGATATAATAATTGCTATATATTTAAAAAACTTTTTCATATATGAAACCCTTTTCCAAAATATAGCAATTAGATATGATAAAATCAAATATTATATCTATCTTATATCAATTGGTTTTTTCACATTTTCATAATTATTAGAACGCAAATGTTCTACTAATTTATTAATCTTGTTTTCTGATAATCCCAATCCGTACATAACATTTGCACCAATTATGAACGAAGATTCTATGATTTCAGGCGTTGCTAATTTCACACCCATTTTAACCAATTGTCTTGATGTCTGTAAACTATGTGCGCGAGCAAATATTTTAACATTTGACGACATTGAATGTAATGTTTGAACAATATCAACAGCAACGGCTTCATCATTCAAAGCAATAACTACTGCACGCGTTTTTTTGGCTTTAAAACCTGCTTCTAATAAAATTGTTTTACGTCTTGATTCACCATAAATGACATTATAGCCCTTTTCACGTGCCATAACGACTTCATCAACATTACCATCAATTGCGACATAACTTATATTTTCTGTTTCGAGCATTTGTGCGACAATTTGCCCCATACGACCAAAACCGCAAATTATAACTTCTGGAACAGATTCTATTATAGGTTCTGATATTTTTTTATCATTAGTTCCACGGAATATTTTTCCAGTTTTAATTAATTGATCGTGTATCAACAATAATATTGGCGTCATCATAATAGATACAATTATTATCGCTGTTAATATTTCTTGATGTTCAGCAGGAATTGCTGTAATTCCATTTATTTTCATAGTTTGTAAAATCAACAAACCAAATTCACCACCTTGAGCCAAAATCAAAGACATCAAAGTTGCTTCCTTTACGTCCATATTACGAACACGCGCCACAATAAACAAAGCAAAGAATTTAATAATAACTAAACCTATGACTCCGACCAAAACCATTATCCAATGGTCTGCCAAAAATGGTAAATTTATTCCCATTCCCAACACGATAAAGAAAAACGCCAAGAATAAAATTGCATAAGGTTCTATAACTGCATTTACTTGATGTCTATATATTGTTTCAGACATTAACATACCAGCCAAGAATGCCCCCAATGCAGGTGGTAATCCCATTATTTGTAATATTGCTGCCCATATTGCAATATTTACCATTATAGCCAACACGAAAACTTCATGAGATTGTAATTTTGCAACAACACGCATCAATGGGTTAATTAAAAATTTAGACACAATAACAACGCCCAATATTAATCCAACAGACATAACTAAAACATCTATGGCTGACGCACCAAGGTTTATAGATTTTCCAGCCATAATAGGCAACATAGCAAGTAATGGAATTGATAATAAATCTTGGAATAACAATATAGAAAAAGTTTGACGTCCCATATTTGTTTGTAATTGGTTTTTATCCACCAAAATTTGTAAATCTTCAGATGTGCTGGACATGGCTAAAATCAAAGACATCATTATTGTTGCCATCAAAGACCATGTTGTAATTCCTGTTAATATTGGAAATAACATTACTGCGACCATTAAAACCTGAGATGCCCCAAGTCCGAATATAGTTTTTCTTAATTGCCACAATCTTCGCATATTAATTTGCAAACCGATATTGAACCAAAGGAACATTATTCCCAAATCACCCAAAAAATTCCAAGTTCCAGATAATCCAAATAACCCAAAGACATGTTGACCTGCTAAAATACCTGTTAACAAAAATGCCAACAAAGTTCCCATTTTAACTAGACGCATAAAAAACACTGCAACAAAAGCGATTGCAAAAAATATAAGTGTAGCTGTTGACATTGTTTTCTCTCTCCCTCTCTTTCGTTATATTATAACAAATTTATATCAATATTTCTTGATATTTTTAAAAATAATTCTGGTGATATTTCTTCTGCCCTTTCCATACCAGTTAAACCAAATTTTTCCCAATCTGTTTTTATAATTCCGCGTATCATTTTTCTTCTTTGGCCGAATAATTTCGCAGTTAATTTTTCTAAATTTGCAATATTGGTAATTTGTTTAATTTTATTTTTATTTGGAATTATTTGAACAACCGCAGATTGAACTTTCGGTCTTGGAACAAATGCAGTATTTGGAACATCAAATAATATTTTTGTATCTGCAATTAAATTCGCTAATACCGCCAAACGTCCATATTGTTTATCGCCGACATCAGCAGTAATTCTTTCTGCTACTTCCTTTTGAAACATACATGTCAAAGATTTAATATTTGCACCATCTGCAATTTGATGCAACCAACCAATTAATAATTCCGTACCAACATTATAAGGTAAATTTGCACAAATTGCATAACCACTTTTATTCATATCTGACAAATCTGTTTTCAACGCATCACCAAATATAACATTTAATCTTCCATCAGAAGCGTCCATAATCTGAGATAAAATTGGTTCTGTTGTTTTATCCTTTTCTATGGCGACTAATTTTTTAGCCCCAGCCATTAAAATAGCACGTGTTAAACCACCAGGCCCAGGCCCAACTTCTACAACATCTGTATTTTCTATATCAGGGACACTTTTTGCGATTTTCAAAGTTAAATTTAAATCAAAAAGAAAATTTTGACCGAATTGTTTTTTTGGTTCAAGGCCTGAATTTCGCATCATTTCAGATACAGGTGGCAAATTCATAATTTTATCAGTCATAATTTCTTTCTTCCCCCGAATGCCAAAGTTAATGTTCCATCATCAATATAATCTAAATCACCACCCAAAGGAACGCCTGATGCCAATTCAGAAAATACAATATTATCACCATGTATTATAGACATTATATATTGTTGGGTTGTTTTACCTTCGATAGTATTAGGCAAAGCAAATATTATTTCTGATATGTGTTCTGTGCTTATTCTGTCTTTGATACCATTGATATTTAAATCATCTGGTGTAATACCAGCAACCCCAGATAAATTTCCACCCAAAACATGATAACGACCATGAAAAACGCCTGATTTTTCAAGCACCAACACATCAGATAAATCACGAACTATGCATAATTGTCCGTTATTACGTGTCGAATCAGAACAATATTCACAAACATTTCCGTCTGTTAACACACCGCATATCGGGCAAGAATGTATAGAAGAAATCGCATCAGATAATGTATCTGCTAAAATTTGTGCTTTGCCATTTTTATCTTGTAATAAATTTAAAACTATACGCGTTGCAGCGCGTGTCCCGACACGTGGTAATTTAGCAAATTGTTTAATAAGTTTTTCTATCTTGATATTCATAATTTCTCTTTAATGAAATATATATGTTTCTATGCCTTGCATTCCAGCATCATTTTTTAATTTTCTTGCCATGTCATCTGTAATTCCATTTACACGTACACGATATAAATTATCATCACCATGTTCTATAACAGGAACAATATTCAATAAACTTTTAACCTTGGTCGTCATATTTTGTGCCGCAGTATATGAATAAAAAGCCCCAAATTGTATTCCAGAATTTCCTTTGGCATAATGTGAAGTTTCACGAATTTCATCTTCACCATAAACAGGTTCATGATGCCAATTTTCGCTTTTATCTTGGGCATATCGTGTTATAGGTGTATTTTGTTTAACTATTGGTTTTGTTTGTACATTTTGCACATTTTGATTATTAGCAAAACCAATATTTAGCATTTTTGTTGCAATATTTGCACGAACATCTTTATTTTCTGCACCCAATACAACAGCCATTAAATGTGTCCTATTTCTTTTTGCTGTTGCAACCAAAGAATATTTAGATTTATTTGTAAAGCCAGTTTTCATACCATCGCAACCAGGGTATGTTCCCAACAACCTATTTCCATTGGTATATGTTTTCCCATTATAAGTCCATGTTTTAATTCCAAAATATTTCCAATATTCTGGAAAATGTTTATATACCGCCATTGATAACAAAGCAATATCACGCGCAGTAGATAAATGGTCGTCATTTGGCAACCCTGAAGAATTTTCAAAATTAGTATTTTTCAAACCTATTTCTGTGGCAACATCAGTCATCATATTTGCAAAACTACCTTCTTTGCCACCCTTTAAATTTTCTGCCAAAACACGCGCACCATCATTTGCAGACAAAACCGCAACCGCTTTGATTGCGTCTTCAACCTTTATCTTGCTACCCGCGGTCAGTCCCAATTTCACAGGTTGGGCTTCGGCTGCATATTTTGAAACAATTAAATAATCATCTAATTTTAATCTTTCGTGTCTTAATGCGTCAAAAGTCAAATACAATGTCATTATCTTGGTCAAAGACGCAGGATAATTTAATTGATTTGCATTTTCTTGATATAAAACAGCCCCAGAATCAATATCTGCAACCAATACAGCACGATAATCTTTGGCAAAAACGCCATTAATCATCGCTAATAATGAAATGATAAAAATTAATACTCTCTTCATAGTGTAAATCATAGTAAAAATACTATATTTCGGTCAATATAAAAAAAAGCCCTATTTTTATTGACAATCAATATTTTCTATCTACAATGAATAACATGAAAAAAGACGAATTAAATTATAATTTAAATAAATCTCCAACGAATAAAGGGCTTGTTATTGGTTCCGGGGCTGCTGTTATATTATCAACCATGCCTGAAATTATTGCACACCCAAAATCACCTTGTTGGATATTGATGTTATTTTCTGCTGGTCTTGGTATGGAAATATGGGGCAGATTAAAAGACCAAATGCAAACAAATGAAAATTTAATAAAAAAACATAAAATAAAAGATTATCAAAATCCTGCGGCTTGGGCTGCTAATTGTGGTTTATTTGCATCTGAAACAATCGCATGGTTGCCATCAGCCATTACTACACATAATTTATCTAGTATATTTGTTGTATTATTATCGGCTGGATTTTTAATTCCGTCTGTAAGACATTTAAAAAACATTATTGAAACCAATAAAAACCAAATTGATAAAATTCGATAAAAAAACGGGGCTTTCGCCCCATTTTTAATTCAAAGTTCTTAAACTTACTTTATCATCATCAACTATGACTAATCGTCCGATACCTATGCCAAATTGACGAACAGCATTAAATGCGTCCCTTTGTCCGAATAAATATTCATCAAATATTGGGAACACACCGCGAACCAAACATAATTGATTTGCAACAAAAGATTCGCCACATACTGCAATAATTGGAATATCTGAACGACGACAAGATATTTGTATAACAGAATTTATATCACGCGCAAAAACAACTATGGCAGATACTTTGTTTAAATAAGCCATAGAAGAAATAGAACGCGACCAATCATTTTCAGGCACATTATCTATACGCGACCAATCGTACGGATTAGCAACCGCATCAGCATCAGTAAAAGATAAAATCTTTTCCATTGTGTTTATTACATTTACTGGATTATTGCCAATTGTTGTTTCTTCGGAAGTCATCGTGGCATCTACCCTTAAATAAGCGGCATTTGCGACATCTGAAACTTCTGCACGAGTTGGAAATTCTGAATCAACCATTGATGACAACATTTGAGTAGCCATAATCACAGGTCTGTTTAATTTTCTACATTCACGAATAATTTTTCTTGCGATTGCAGGGACTTGTTCAAAAGGCAATTCAACTGCTAAATCTCCACGTGCTATCATAATTCCATCGGCAGCCAGCGCAATATCAGTTATTCTTTCAACTGCATTCGGACGTTCTATTTTTGCTATTATTTTTATTGGGTGTGATGTTCTTTGCGCTATGAAATCGCGAACAAAGGCGATATCTTCTGCCCTTTGCACAAAAGAAACGGCTATCCAATCAGGTTTTTTAGTTATTACATATTCAATATCTGCTTTATCTTTTGGGGTTAATATTTCTGTATTTATTTCTGTATCAGGTAAATTGAAACCTCGTCTTGACCAAATTTCATCGCCACGAATAACACTTGTTTCAACACTATCATCAAAAACAGCATCTACACGCAATTGTATTTTTCCATCATTTAACAAAACATTATCGCCTATTTTCAAAGAATGAATAACATCTATATCTGGTAATTGCACCCTGTTTTCATTTCCAGGCGTCGGGTCAGAATCAAGTATAAATTTCTGACCAATTTTCAAATGATAATGTTTTTCAGTTTCAAAATTACCTATTCTGTGTTTTGGCCCCTGAATATCAACTATTATTGCAACTGGCATACCCAACTTTTCAGAAATAGAACGTATCATATCTATTTTAGCGCCCTGAATTTCGCCTGTGTCGTGGCTAAAATTCAACCGACAAACATTGACCCCAGATTTTATCATTTCTGTTAAAACATCTGAATTTTCTGATTCTGGGCCTATGGACGCAATAATTTTTGTAAAACGTGTCATTTGTATTCTCTCTCTTATAAAAACTTTCAAAAATATTTGATTTTTCTATTCTTTAATATATCATATTATTGACCTAAAAAAAAGAGGAAGGATATGAAAACAGAAAATCATGGTGCTTTAGATAACGAACAATTATTAACAATTATTCAACGTATTGAAACATTGAATGATGACGCTGCTAATATTGCTAACGACATTAAAGAAGTTTATAAGGAAGCAAAATCAGCAGGATTTGATCCTAAATATATTCGTCAAATGATTAAATTGCGTAAAATGGACCCAGATGAATTAGATGAAACAGACGAATTAACAAAAATGTATCGTAATGCATTGGGTTTATAATGAAAACATTTACTAAACGCAAAGAAGATTTTATATGTGCTAATTGTGGCACACACGTTGTGGGCAATGGATATACTAACCATTGCCCTAAATGTTTATGGTCTAAACATGTCGATAATAACCCAGGGGATAGATTATCAACCTGTGGCGGTATGATGAAACCAATAAGTGTTATAAGTGAAAAAGACGGGTTTATAATCACACATAAATGTGAAAAGTGTGGAAAAACTATACGTCAACATTCTTCTGAAAATGATGATATAGAAACTATAATTTCAATATCATCAAATCCAGATTTTATTTTCGGTAAATAATTATTTGTTTTTAGCAGCGTTTATAAACGCATTAAACATTGGATGTCCTTTGAATGGACTGCTTTGGAATTCAGGATGAAATTGCCCTGCTATAAAGAATTTATTAGCCGGAATTTCAATCATTTCAGGTAATTTACCATCAGGCGATACCCCAGAAATAATCATACCATTCTTTTCCAAAACATCTTTGTATTCAATATTGACTTCGTATCTATGGCGATGACGTTCAGATATTTCTGATGCGCCATAAATCTTTTCAGCCAATGTTCCTGATTTGATAACACAAGGATAAGCACCCAATCTTAAAGTGCCACCCATATTTTCTTTATCACAATCACGCATAATGTCGATTACAGGAACGCAATTTTTAGAAAATTCTGTTGAATTAGCATTTGATTCACCGACAACATTTCGCATAAATTCTATGACCGCTACCTGCATACCTAAACAAATTCCCATAAATGGAATATCATTTTCACGAGCATATTTAGCAGCGGCAATTTTACCATCAACACCACGTGTTCCAAAACCGCCAGGTATCAAAATTCCATCGACATCCGCACAATCTTCTGGTGTGAAAGTTTCTGCATCTATCTTTTTAATTTTTAAATGCACATTGTTTTGTACGCTGGCATGGAATAATGCTTCGTTCAAAGATTTATAAGCATCAGCAATATCAAAATATTTTCCGACAACACCTATTGTGCAAGTTGGCAAATCAGAATTCAAATGATGTTCTATCTTTTTAATCTTTGTCATATCACCAGCCGCTTCTGGTAATCCGAAATGTTGTGCCATAATGTTAAATACATCTTGTTCATCATAGACAAGTGGTATTTTATAAATGTTATCTACATTCATACTGGTAATAACATTCTTTGCTGGCAAATTACAGAACATACCAATTTTTGCACGTTCATCAGGAGTCAACATTCTTGGTGAACGAACAAATAAAATATCTGCCTGAATACCATTTTCCAATAATCTGCGGACAGACATTTGTGTTGGCTTAGTTTTTAATTCGCCACTTTGTTCCAAATATGGTGCCAATGCAAGATGTGCGAATAAAACATTTCTGCGTCCAATATCATTTGCGAACTGACGTATAGATTCCAAGAATATTTTTTGTTCGATATCCCCAACCGTTCCACCAATTTCACAAATAACAAAATCTGTATTCGTTGGCAAAGCGATATGTTCTTTAATTTTATTAGAAACATGTGGAATCATCTGAACGGTTGCCCCTAAATAATCGCCACGACGTTCAGCATTTAAAACTTCCCAATAAATACGTCCACCGGAACACGAATCATTTTTGGTTAATTGAATTCCCAAAAATCTTTCGTAATATCCCAAATCAAGGTCTGTTTCAAAACCATCATTTGTCACATAAACTTCACCATGTTGTAATGGAGACATAGTCCCAGGATCCACATTTAAATATGGGTCAAATTTACGAACATGAACACTATAACCACGGGATTGAAGAAGGGCGCCCAACGATGCCGCTGAAACGCCCTTGCCTAAACTTGATACAACCCCACCTGTAATAAAAATATATTTAGCCATAAGTATTTTCTCCTTATGTGAATTTATAATAGAAAATTATCGGTTGCGATGCAACAAAATAAAATTCTATAATCCAAATATGAAAGAAATCCTGTATAATCAATATAAAAATCTGTTTTTGTATGTGCCTTTTATCTTGGCATTTGGTGCGGGATTATATTTTTCTTTGGGAACAGAACCAAATATTCCATATCCGATTCTGATAACTTTATTATTAGGTTTTTGTATCTATAAATTCAAAAATGTGTTTCTAAGGGCAATTTTATTATTTGTTTTTGGTTTCTTTTATTCTATGTCTTTCACGCATATAATAAATACACCCCAGATTCATAATTCTTTTGGCGAAATATCTATCTCAGGAAAAATTACAAACATAGATTATGGTGAAAAATCTACGCATGTGTATTTAAGTGTCCCATTAAATCAAATAAATTCCGATTTCAAAGAAAACAAATCTGTAAATATAAGAATTTCATTATCAGAACCATCAAAAGATTTAAATATAAACGATAATATTTCTGGGCGTGCAACTTTATTCCACCCGAATGCAAAATACGTTCCTGATTCTTTTGATTTTGCCAGATGGGCTTATTTCAATAATTTATCTGCAATTGGTTTTATGAAAGATATTTCTGTGATAAAAGATGAATCAAATAATAAAAACATTCGCACATATATTCACAAACACGCTAATTCAACATTAATTGATTCTTTGGTTTTGGGTTATAAGAAAGTTATCCCAGAAAAAGAAAGCAATATTTGGAAATCAGTTGGTCTTGGACACGTTTGGTCTATCAGTGGCTTTCACATGTCTTTGGTAAGTGGTTGGTTATTCATTTTGTTTTATTTAATCTTTCGTTCTGTTCCATATATAACAAAAAGAACGGCCGCAAAATATCCTGCATTAATTTGTTCTTGGTTTGGATTATTATTTTATCTTTGTATTTCAGGAATAAGTGTTGCAACAATACGCGCGTTTTTAATGTTAACTTTCATTTTCATAGCAATAATATTTAACAGAAATATTTTATCTTTAAGAAATGCTGCAATTGTATTTTTAATTTTATTTTTTATAAATCCTTTCTTTATCATGAATGCAGGTTTTCAATTATCTTTTGCTGCTGTATTTGGTTTGCTTTGGTTTTATCAAAATCATAATTATATAAAAAGAAATTTAACATATAAAATATTCCATTTTATTTATTCATCTTTGATGACAGCATTTATCGCAAGTATGTTTACTTTACCTTTTATAATCGCACATTTTGGTTATATTCCTATATATAGTTTATTAGGAAACATAATTATTTTACCTATATTTTCTTTTGCAATTATGCCTTTGATTATGATTGGAACTATATTTGCAATTTTCGGAAATCAAATATTTATAAATCTTGCAAATAATGTTTATGAATTTGCTTTAAATATCGCAGAACATATAACTACATTGCCTTATTCCAATGTATTTATGCCACATATTTCAAATGAAGTTTTAATTTTATCTATTATCGGTATGTTATTTATAATTTTATTTGTTAAATCAGATACAAAAAATTTCTTTATCCGTAATATAAACTATTTTATCGGGATATTATTTATAACTAGCGCAATAATATTATGTATAAACACACCAAAACCTTTGTTTTATTCAACTGGCGATAATTTATTGGTTGGTTTTGTATATGATAATCATTTGAAGTTTAATAAAGCAAAATCTTCTAGTCATTATTTTGCTTTTAATGCATGGCGTGAATTTAACCACGAAGAAAAATCTGATATAAACGACAGACAAAAATGCACAAAAGGTTTATGTATTTATGAAACACCAAATTGGAAATTAGCATACATAGAAAATTTTACATCGACTATGAATAACATTGAAAATTTATGCAAAAACAAAACCATAAATTATATTATTACGCCATTTGATATACACGCAGATAAATGTAATGCGAAAATATTAAATGATGGTTTGATTATATATCCATCTGGAAAAGTTAAGCAGATTCTGAATCATCGCCCTTGGCATATATAGCACGAACAAAATATAAACCACAAGCAGGTGCATTTATACCGGCTGCACTGCGATTTTTTTCTTCAAATATCTTGTTAATATCTAAATCTTTACCCATACCAATTTCAACCAAAGTTCCAACCATATTACGAACCTGATGATGAAGAAAAGAACGTGCTTCGAATGCAAAAATTATTTCATCACCATTTTTGGTTATATTACATACATCAAGTGTTTTAATTGGGGATTTTGCCTGACATTGTGCCGCCCTAAAAGATGTAAAATCGTGTTTACCAACCAATAATTTTGCAGCATTTTTAATTGCATCTATATCCAAATATTGTGGAACCCACCAAACGCGATTTTTATTTAATACCACAGGACTTTGACGATTCAGAACAATATATTTATAACATCTTTTTATACAATCAAAACGCGCATGGAAATCATCATCAACCTTTTCACAATTTAACACAGCCACAGGTTTATTTGTTAAATAAAAATTCATAGCACGCATAATTGTTTCAGGCGTTGTATCTTTTTCCAAATCAAAATGTGCAGACATACAAATAGCATGAACCCCTGCATCAGTACGACCAGCAGAATATACTTCTGTTTTTTCAGAACAAAATTTATAAATTGCATCTTGCAACAAAGATTGTACAGATGGCCCCTGTTGGTTTTCCTGCCAACCTATTAAATCTGTTCCGTCATATTCAATATCTATTTTATATCTTGCCATTTTATTTACTTTTGTAATTGTATAGCGTCCCTGAAACACAAAACACATTGATTACATATATTTTTATTTTGTGTGCTAAAATTAACACATTCTTTTGTGGTTATAGCAAACCCATTATAAACATTAGGCGCAATCAAAACATTTCCTATTTTACAATAAAATGTTGTCATTATTTATTCCCCATATTTTATTTCTGCACCACGCAAACCATTTACAAAACTTTTCCAATCCATAGGATTTTTTCCAGCAGGTTGAATTTTTACGATTTTAAATTCATTATTATCTATTCTGGTTTCTAAAATTTTTACATCTATGCCATTTATTTTTGTTCTACCACATCCCAGCGCACGAATTTGATTATGAATTTCATAAATATCTTTGTTCCAATCTATGATTTCATCTTCGCCTGTAAATTTACGTGTAAATGTTGGTTCGCCAATTTGTGGTTGTGCAACAAATTTATCAGGATTTTCCATATATTCATTTAACATTTCTATGGCTGTGGTTGCGACCTTGGTTTCGACACTTTCGTTTGTGTCGTTTATATCAATTTCAATATTTTTACGCATATAAATATCGCCTGCGTCCATTTCAGCAGACATAGCCATCAAACAAACTTCCATATTTTTATCACCATTTAAAATAGCCGTTCTTATTGGTGATGGCCCACGATATTTTGGTAAAGAACTTGGGTGAATATTTATACATTTTGCAGAATTTAAAACATTATCACGCAAAATAATCCCATAAGAAAAAACGACTATCATATCTGGCTTTTCAGATATCGAATCAAATTCTTTAATGGAAGTATGAACAACCAAACCACGTTGATTAGCCCATTCGTGAACTGGCGATGGTGTTAAAATCTGTTTACGTCCCATTGGTTTTGGTGCGCGTGTAAAAACCCCGATTACATCGTGTTTATTTGCAATATCATCAAACACAGGAACAACAAATTGATTTGTTCCCATCAATATTATTTTCATTTAATGCCTCCGATTAACCTTACGCATTAACATTTCACGTTTTACACCTGATAAATAATCTATGAATAAAATTCCATCAAGATGGTCTGTTTCATGTTGCACAATACGCGCAGCAATTCCAGACATTTTTGCATGTAATTCTTCGCCTTTTTCATTTGTCCATTTTACTTCTACATTGGCTGGACGTCTGACATTTGAATATACAGGCAACCCATCAGACCCCAACACAGACAAACAACCTTCTTCCATAACGGCTGTATCTTCACTTTTTGAAATAATTATTGGATTTATCATGCGAAATATTTCATTAGTATCAGGATTCATCATAACCAAGAATCTTTTTGTAATACCAACCTGAGGCGCAGCCAACCCGACCCCATTTTGTTCAGACATCATTTTTACCATTTCATTCATGGTGTCTAACAATTCTGGGGTGATATCAGATACAGGTTCACATTTTTCACGCAAAACCAAATCACCGCAAAGTTTCATTTGCAACATTTATAAAACCCTTTATAATCTATATAGAGATTGTAGCAAAGGATTTTGAAATGACAACTTATATTTTAATACTATTATTCCTTATTGTATTTTTGTTATTTGTCTTGATTTTACGCAAACCAGTGGTTGATATTTCATCACTTCGTGAAGACAACACCAGATTACGTGAAAAATTATCTGAAAGATTGGGCGTTTTGACCCAAAGTGCCATTGAAATTAAAAGTATTAGTGCTGACATAGCAAATTTCAAAGATATCTTGATGGGAAACAAACAGGCACGCGGTTCTTTTGGCGAAAGAAGATTAGAAGATTTAGTTATGGATATTTTGCCACCAGAACATTATGATTTTCAGCATAAAATTGGCGATGTAAAACCTGATTGTATTATCAGATTACCTTATCCTCCTGGCGATATGGTCATAGATAGTAAATTTCCATTAGAAAGTTATAATCGTATTATTGAAGATAAAAATAATTTAGGGGCAAAAAAACAATTTGAAATAGATGTTCGCAAACACATAGACGACATAGCAGAAAAATATATTATTCCTGGGGTCACAGCAGAATCTGCAATGATGTTTATCGCTTCTGAATCTGTATTTGAAACAATACATCGTGATTTTCCAGACACAATTGAATATGCTGCTAAATTAAAAGTATTTTTGGTATCGCCATCAACTTTATGGGCCACATTAAATACAATTCGTGCAGTGTTATCAGATATAAAAATTAAACGCGTTGCAAATAAAATAAAAAGAGAATTGGATTTATTATTAACCGACCTTAATCGTTTAGAAGAACGCGCATCAAAAGTCGACCAACATTTTGCATTGGCACAAAAGGATATGGGTGAATTACAAACTTCCATTTCAAAAATAACCCCACGTGCCGAAAAATTACGAGATATGGATTTTGGTGAAGATTAAAAATCGCCCGACCGGGCGATTTTTTTATTTTCTTAAACCTGTTTTTTTATCTATCCAAACTTGTTCTTTTGCTATTTCCATAATTGGCATATCAGATTTGCTGTCTGAATATGCACGAACAACATTTGGAATATATTTATTTTCTTTTGCCCAATTATCCAACGCAATTACTTTATTTTTACCCCAACATAGAAATTTATATTTCCATGGTTTGTCTTGTTCCATTTGTGAACACATAACAGCATCAAATTTCATATCAGAAACAAGATGTGGAATTAAATAATTTGTGCTGGCAGAAATTAAAACAACTTTGTTTCCATTTTTCTTTTCTTTGGCAACCTGCTCTTTCGCCCAGCCAAATCTTTTCATTTTATGCTGTTTTATAAATCCAGGAACAAAATCATTTATCATTTTTGGATTCACAAAACAACGCATGATTTGACGCCACCAAATACCTTTTGGATTTAATATTTTACCAACCCAGGCAATTAATAAAATTGGTAAATAAACCACTAATTTATGCGAATGTTTGAAACAATATTTACCAAATTCAAAATTAGAATCTTTGGCAGACAAAGTCCCATCAAAATCAAAAACTACTACATCTACTTTTGTTAACATGTTTTAATCTTTTTTTTTATACCAACAATTTATACGCAATAATTTTTGATTTTTCAAGTTTATTTATTTCTTTGTATTTTTCTACGTAATTTTTCCATTACAAAGAATAATGCAGGTGTCAAACTGAAAGTCCATATCAAAGATGCACACATACCACCAATCATAACTGCACCCATCGCAACTTTCATACCATCATTAGACCATAATTGTGGAATCATACCGGCAACCACAGCAATTGTAGTCATCCAAATCATACGTTTCTTGTCCATCAATTCTTGCCACAATACTTTCTTGGCATCTTCACCATGTTGAACACGAATAACGGTTGGTTCCAAAACCAAAATATTATTGTTAACCACCAAACCAACCAACATAATGAATGCTAATAATGCACCAACATTTAATGAAGCACCTGATAAGAACAACATTATAAACACACCTGCGAAACTGGTTATAATAGATGTTGCAATTGTAAATGGATGAATCAAAGAATTCATAATCGCAGCCAATAACATAAATGTTAATATTGTTGCCAAAAAGAATGCCTGACCAATTTCACCATTTGTTTCATCTTGGATTTCTGACATACCAGCAAAACTGGCTTTATATCCAGGTTCCCAATCCATAGCATCTATCTGTTTTTGTATTTCATTTTGCACAGGCCCAATTGTAGATTTTCCGATATTGATATCTATTTCGGTTGCTCTGTTTTTATCTAAACGATATATATTAGAAGTTGCAGGAACACTTTCTATTTTTCCGAGTTGAGAAAGTGCAACCATACCTTTGTGTGAATTTACATAGATGTTATCAAACATTGTTTGGTTTTTAAATTGTTTTTCAAATTCCAGTATAATTGGATATTCATCACCATTTTCTTTATATTTATAATTGTCGTTTCCAAATAATGCTGTACGTAATGTTGAACCTGCCTGAGAATTCTTTACCCCCCAGAAATTCATTTTTTCATTATCTGGGATAAAACGAATTTCATTTGCAGGTGTTTGTTGAACGATAACTGCACTTTGAACTTCTTCTATCTTATTTACTTTATCAATAATCTGATTGGCATACATATTTCTTTTTGTATCATCGTCCCCATAAACATTTAACACCATATCAGAATTAAACCCAGAACCACTGATATTTTCCCCAGCACGAATTTGGATTTCTGCATCTGATATATCAGATAACAAAGGCAACATTTTTTGTGCTAATTTTTTATCAGAAATACCACGATTTTTCAAATCAACTAAATCAACTTTGATATTGATATTTTGTAAACCTTTATCGCCTATTTTTATAGTTGTCGCTTTTACTTCTTTGAATTGTTTTATGCGATTATCTACTTCTCTGGCAATAGATTCTGATTTTGAATATACACTTCCCATTGGTGTACGAATTGTAATTGTTATTTCGTCTGCATCAGTAGATGGTGAAAATTCATTACCGATAAATCTGACTAATTGAGCAGACAATAACAAAACCGCAAAAGCCCCAATAATTACAACAAAAGGATGTCTTGATTGATATTCATACCAAGTATGCAACATAGATTTATTATTATGTTCTTGTAATTCTTTAACATCTTGTTTTGTTTGTTTCTTTTGTGGCAATTTTAATAATTTTGCAATCATCATTGGTGTCAAAGTAAATGAAAACAATAATGATAACAAAGTTAAATACACAACACTCATACCAAATTGCAACATGAATTGGCCTGAAATTCCGCCCATAAATGCAAGTGGTAAAAACACAACGACATTTGTTCCGACCCCAGCCAACACAGGAACTGCAACCTTGCGTGTTCCGTCTTCTGCTGCCTGCTCTGATGTTTTACCAGAACGCAATTCTGTTAATGCAGATTCAATTAAAATAATTGCATTTGATACCAATGTCCCCAATGCTGTTGCGTATGCTAACAAAGTCATTGTGTTAATTGTAAAACCTGATTTTTCCATTAAAAAGAATCCTGATAACAAAGACGCAGGTATCACAACCCCAGCAATAATTGTTGAACGCCAATTACGTGTAAATGCCAACAATACTAATATAGTAAATATAACCCCAAGAATAATTCCATTGATTGTATCTGTTGTATCTTCTGATATATGCAAAGAAGAATCATAAATTATTTCCATTGATGTTTCTGGGAAATGTTCTTTTAATACCGCTTCAAATTCAGGCAATTTTTTATGCAAAGCATTTGATATTTTAATTGCATTACCATCAGATGCTTTGACCACAGACATAATAACAACATTTTCGCCATTATATATTGCACCTTTTTCTATATCACGCATTTCATCTTTAACATTTGCGACATCTGATAATTTGAAAGTTTCACCTTCTATCGTTGTTATTTCAAGTGCAGCAATTTCATCTACTGATTTAAATTCGCCAACAAAACGAACATTTTCAGAATTTATATTAGTTTCAATTTTTCCGCCTGGAACATTTAAATTGCTTGTTGCAATTGCATTTACTATGTCGTTAATTGTGACACCATAAGCAGCCATTAAATCAGGGTCCATTGAAATACGCACAGCCCTTTCACGTCCCCCAAAAGTATTGACAGACGCAACACCTTTGACGGCAGTAATTTTATTAGACAATGTGTCAGATATATATTTTTCTATGTCCCTTGGGTTGCCACCTTTGATAACAATATCTAATACAGGGGTTTGCAAAGGATTTAATTTAGCAATAACGGGCTGTTTCAAATCTTTTGGAAATTCATTAGCAAGACCATCTATTTTTGCCTTTACTTCATTTGCTTTGTCATCAACATTAACCCCCAAATTAAATTCAGAAATAACATAGGCATAATTTTCATAAACCTGAGATGTGATTTTTTTAACTCCAGCAACTTCTGACATCGCATTTTCTGCTTTCTTGATAACCTGAGTTTCTAATTCCGCACTTGACGCCCCAGGATAAGTAAATGTTGCGGTCACATAAGGAAATTCAACAGATGGGGTTCTTTCTATGTTCATTTTTGGGAAAGATACAATACCCAATATTACAAAAAATAAAACGAACATAATTGTAGTTATAGGTTTACGAATAAAGAATTTTAACATTTTATTTTCCCCCAGAATTTATTTTACAATTTTGATTTTTTGATTGTCTTTGACATCAGATAAAATGACAACATCACCTTCTGATAAACCTTTTTTCACAAAAGCATTTTGTGAATCACGACCACCAATTACTATTTCACGAATTTCTGCAACATCACCATTTACAACGTATACATTATTTCCTTTGATAGCAGATACAGGGACATAAAAACCATTTGCCACGATTTCAACATATTGCAAACCATTTTTACAAGATTTAGTTTTTATAACATACATACCTGAATCTAAATCTATATTCTTTGATACAGAAATAATTTTCCCATCGCCAATTTTCTGATTTGTTTTGAAAAGATTTATACGACCACTTGAAACATAAGCACGATTATTTTTAATATTTAATGGTTCGTATAAAATTCCATCTTTTTTTTCTATTTTTAATGTTTCCACAGGCAATCCATATTCAATATTATTGCGTGCAATATTAAATACATTTGTATTTTGTTCCTGATTTATAAGATAAAATCTATATCCAAAACATATAACGACAAAAGCAATGAATATTGTATAAAGTATTGCTTTTGATTTACGAGTTTTTAATTTTTTAACAATATTTTCTATTCTTTCTGTCTTAGTCATATTATTCACCTAATTTCTTTATTGCCTGAGCAGACATTAAAATATCATATTTTGCCTTTAATACAGCCATATCTGTTTGATATAAAGCACTTGAAACATCTGATAATTCTATGGCAGAAGTTTGACCTGTAGCAAAACGATTTACAGAAACATCGTATGCTTTTTGTGCCAAATTATATGCTTCATTTAATTTATCAAGATTATTGCAAAGGTGTTTATATTTATTTACAGCCGTATTATATTCTTCTGTTTTTAATTTCTTGGATTTATCTAAATCTTGACGGGCAGATTCTGCATTCATCGCTTCTATGGTTGCATTAGCAGAATGAATTCCACCATTAAACAAAGGAACCTTTAACGCCAATCCCCAATATGCAGATTGATCACCTTTTCTGTCGAACATATTTCCAACTTCTGTTCCCATCGCATAATAGGAATAAGAACCCACAGCAGCCAATGTAGGCAACATACCGGAACGTTTAGAAGACGCATTTGATTCATACAATTTAATTTGTTTTTGATAAATATCCCATTCAGGATTTGATTTTAATTGTTTTTCTTCAATCGCCCCAAATTTATCTGGAAATTCATCTGTTAAAACAATTGTTTCGTTTATATCAATGCCTGACATAATTTTCAACATTCTGTATGCAGTATCACGATTAAATTCTGCATCAGACAAATTGATTTCTTTGCGTGCAATATCTGATTCTATTTTTATTAAATTACTGCGATTAGCACGTCCAGCTGCAGTTAATTTCTTTTTTGCAACACGTGCATTATTTAAATCTTTTTGGCTGGCACGAACAATACCATCTGTCATCTTTGCAGTCCAATAAAGATTTGCAGCGGCATATTTCACTTCACGCAAAGTTAAATCTTTTGCAGATTTAGAAATATCAATTGCATCATGCATTGCATCAACTGCATTACCTATTTTTCCAAAAGTATATATTGGTTGTGTTATCTGAATTTCTGCCATAACCATATTATCTGGTATTTCTGATACAGGCAAAATATGTCCCAACAAAGCACCAATATCAGATGGAATTTTCACACCTTGACTATTAGTTGGATTCGTAGGGTCAAATAAATTCATATAAGAAATTGTCCCATCAATAGACATCCAACGATTTGCATTTACTGCGCTTAATTGTGCTTTTGCCTTTTTTATATTTGCATCTGCAGTTTTAACATCATTGGATTCTTTAACGACTTTATCAACAACGTCTTGTAATGATAAATCAAGCGCATAAGCATTTGGCAAAACCATAATCGCACTTATCAAAGCCAATAAAAATTTACGCATTTGCTGCCTCCAATTTCTTTAAAAGACCATTCATAGTTTTAACCGTTTCAGCCAAAGCATCTTCATCTTCTTCTGGCAATGCCTTGCACAAAGATTCAACACCTTTCATAAATTTATCTATTAATTTTTCAGCCAATGCTTTGCCTGATTTGCTTACTTCATACCAAGTATCCCTGTGGTCATTTTCATCGATAGAACGAACAACTAATTTATCTGCTTCAAGTTTTCTAAATACTGAACATAAATTAGCAGTAGAAATAACTTCGCGGTTTGCAAAATCTTTCAATTTGATTTTTCCAGCCAAATACAAACGCACCAAAACAGACATCTGTTGTCTTGAATTTTTAGACACTTCTTCAAAAAGCAAATTTAACCTGCTTGATAAACGACCAATTATACGCATATTTTCGGCCATTAATTGTGTCACTTCTGTATGAGTCATATTATAAATCCTTTTAATTATTTACAAATTAAATCATTAAAAACTTTAATGATTATATATTTTTACAAAAAAAATGCAAGCAGTATTTTATAATTTTTTTACGCGATTTATGGTAGAATTGTATAAAAGGTATAAAACATGAAAAGCAAAGTTTTTAAATCTGGCACAAAATCTGTAAAACAAATGGGAACTATGTATTATCATGGTTCTGACACTGAAATTATCGGTAATGTTTTACAACCCAAAAAACAAAAAACACATGACCACGACAAAATTGTTAATGCTGTTTTTCTGAGTCCAGATATAACTTATTCAAAATTATTTGCGATACGCAAATGTATTGGTGGCGACGGGGAAATTTTAATAACTTTCAATGACACAGACGGAAAAAATAGAATATACCTTAATCAATTATCAAAACACATAAAACCCTATTTTTATATTTATAGTGCGAAAGAATCTAAAACCAGCCCATTTATCCGTGATTCATACAAAGAATATTATTCTTTAAGTCCAGTCGACATAATTGAAAAAAAGAAACTTAGCGTCGTCAAAGAATTAAGTAAATTAAATTGCGAAGTTTATATACTCGACGAACCAATCAAAGACCACAAAGTCGGAAAACACCACCGCGTTGACTTAAAAGACATCATATCCAACCAGCCAGGCAATTCAGTTATAAACACAATACGCACAATGGCTGATTTTATAAGATATTAAGATAAATCGAAAATTTTTATTGCAAAAGCAAAGAAAGTATATATAATAACCAAAGTCATTGGAGCGTCGTCTAATGGTAGGACAAGAGATTTTGGTTCTCTTTATCATGGTTCGAATCCGTGCGCTCCAACCAAAATTAAAAAGCACCCTTTTGGGTGATTTTTTATTTCTTGGCGAATTCGTCTATTAAAACATTTACATCTTTCATATTATTGCAAACACCGATAACACCATGACTTTTGCAAATTTCTTCATATTCAGGCGTATTATTACCGGTTGCACCTGTGAATGCTATACATGCCATATTTGCAGATTTTGCCGCCAGAAAATCATTAACACTATCACCTATGACAACACAATCTTTGGCATCATAATTTTTAGTTTTAGCGGCTAATAAAAATATATCTGGGTTTGGTTTCCCATGTTCAACCATATCTATGGTAAAGAAATCAGATTCTGACATATATTTTTTTATCCACTGAAATTGTGTCATTTTCCATTTATGTTGTTCTGCCGTTGCACCTGTTGCAATACAATGTTCAAATTTATCGTTTGCCATTACATTTTCAACACCATCAATTGCAACCATATAATTCGTCCCAAAGAAAACTTCTTTTTCAGAAATTTTGTTCATAAAATCATCATCAAGTTTCAAATTTGGTATATATTTTTCTAATCTTTCACGACGCGTTTTATCAGAAACCCCGACCAATAAATCTTGCTTTTCTTTATCTGATAAATTTATATTTTTTTCGTCTGATAATACTTCGTCCCACGCACGAACCCATAATTTTTCGCTATCTGCAATAACACCATCAAAATCCCATATCATTAATTTTTTCATATTATTTCGTGTCCTTTTTGTGTTTTTTGTATTACATCTGTAATTGAATAATTTTTATTTCTTTCAAATAAGTTATTTATTTCTTCATCCGACAACACAGGTGGATTTTCAACAAAATCGACCCAATTATCTGATTCTGATAATCTTTGTGCGATTTCACTGGCGACTATGCCACATACATTTTTTCTGCGAGAAATTGGTTTTACATTTTTCATAGTTGTTATATTTTCGTAATGTAAAAATTGCTTGCAATATTGTTTCAAAGCAACCAACAACAAATCTATCATGTCTGAATAATCAAAATTTTTATCATACGATATTGTATCTTCTTTATTCATCGCATGTTGTTCAAGAATTACTATGTTCACAGAACTATTTTCAGGATTAAAATCAAAACCCATCACAGCATAATGTGCTTCACGTGAATCGCCAGGTATCAATAACATTGGAACGATTAATTTATGTTTTTCTTTTATTTCATTTACATTATAAAACCTTAATAATTCCAACCAATACCAATCATTTTTTCTTATTTGTATCGCGCCAGTAATCGTATTTTGATATTTATTTATCGCCTGATTTGCCAAATTAAAATCATATTCCATATTCTTTAAAACATATTTAAACAGACCCGCTAGATCAAAATAATTTGCACCATGTTGATTTGCATATTGTTTTGCCAAAAAATTGACATCTGAAACACTATATGGTTTATCGATTGATTTATCATATAATTTATTTGGTTCAGTATGTGCCGATATAACTAAATTCGCGTTTTTTTCATCCATGTTTTAACCTTAGACATTTAATATTTTACCATATTTTTATGATTTATGATATAATCATTATTATATGAAACAAGAAATTTATATTTTTAGGCACGGAGAATCCGATTATAATGCTGAAAATCGTATTCAGGGCTGGCTGGATATACCTTTGAATAAAACAGGCACAAGACAGGCAAAAAAATTAGCCAAAATTTTATCAACCATAAATTTTGATTGTATTTATACATCGCCTTTGTCACGTGCATTACAGACGGCGACCATGGTTGCAAAACCAAAGAATACAAAAATCATTGTCAAAGACGGCCTTCGCGAAAGGGGTTTCGGTGATTTTTCTGGTAAAACATTACGTATACTTGATTTACCAAAAGATTTTCCAATTAATACAAATCACGAAATTATAAATATACCTTTGTCTTTAATCAAAGACGCTAATTATATACCACCAAATGGCGAAAGTTATAATATGTTCCGTCAACGCGTATATGATATTATGAATGAAATATTACAAAACAACAAAGAAGCAAAAACAATCGGCATTTCGACACATGGTGGGGTTATAGGAATATTCATCAAAGAATATGCAAATTTGTCTTTGCCACGCGGTGGTGTTCCAAATGCAGAATATGTAAAATTAGAATACGACGGCCAAAAATTTACTATGCCAGAACCACCACATTGGACAATTCAAAATAATTTCACAAAAATTTTAAATAAAATTTTGACTTCTATGCATATCAAATAAAAAATGGGGAAATTAAAAAATTCCCCATTTTGTTTATTTTTATTATACAACTATTATCGGCCCATATTCATGGTCGCAGCATATTCAGGATATTGTCCAATAATGTCCCAATATTTAAGAGCATTAAATGCAGTATAGTCAACATTAAAAAGACCTCTACTGGCTTCTTTTTTTGCATAACCTTCCATTTGAATTGCCATTAATGCTTCATTTTGAAGTGGGGTTATTTGTTTTCCGATAAGATACAAACTAGAATAATCGTTTATTGTGAACATTTCATAGGCCTTTGCCTTGTTAGTATCACGAACAATTATTGTATCATTATTTCCGATTTGCGGGGCATAGCCATATTTTTCAAGTATTTGACAAACATATTCTATACCAGAAGATTTTATGAACTTAGTTTTTTGTTCAGGCCACAACGGAAATTGCTTGTATTCAGAATTTTTATTGATATTTGAATATGTCTTTTGTTCATTATATTTTGAAAAACTATAATCAAATTCATATTCTTCAAATACCCTGTTAAGAACATCTGGTTTTATAGAAATCTGAACCACACCATTTTGAACACGTGTCGCCTTTGTTATTACTGAACGTAATAAAGCCATCAAAACCAATCTTAAAACATCAACCCTGGTTGACCACCCATCAACATGCGGATCATCAGGAGGCGGCACAGAACCACTTTGATATTGCCGATTCCAATCTTGTGATGGTGGAGGTGGTGGATTACCGCCATTTCCACCCCCTGAATTATTACCGCCATTTCCACCGCCCGGATTTCCATTTGGGTTATTAGGTGGTGGAGGTGGTGCATAAGCATTTTCTGATCTGCGTTTTATATTTTCACGCGCAGGTATTTCACCATTTGCCAATAAAATATCCCTTACCTGCATTTTTGCGATTTCATAATGCCCTTCGCGATTACCATATACATCTTCTTCAATAACACGTTGCAGAACGAGTAATTCTAAATTTGGATCTGCATTTTTAAGAACAGATACGAAATCTTGTCTGGATTCTAAGATAAATCGCATATTAGAAACCCAAATATCATCAGGTATCAAATAACGATATTGATTTATCAAATATTCTATTTTATGCAATATAGCGTCTTCTACACCAAAAATTTCTGTTTCGCTATATTCTATAGATGTAAGAATATCAAGCGCTTCTAGTACAACTTCTTCGGTTGGGTTATTATCAACAATTGTTCCTATTTTCAATGTTAAATCACCAATTGCCTTTGGCGATTTATCATACATTCCTGATTTTACTTTATTGAATATAACATCGGTCCACCTAGACATTTTATACCCCTTCATTTCATGGGTATATTTTACCATAAAACGCCTGATTTTTCAAAATTATTATTAAATATAAACTTCTTTATCTATATTTATATTTTTTACAAACATTTCATCATGTGAAACCAATAATATAGCACCAGTATATTGATTTAGTGCGTCTTCTAATATAGATATACTTTTGGTTTCAAGATTATTTGTAGGTTCATCTAAAATCAACAAATCAGGTTGTGATGTTCCACCCAATACAGATGCCAAAGTCGCCTTTAACAATTCCCCACCAGATAAACAACCAACTTTCTTTGATGAACTATTTCCACGGAATCCAAAATTAGCGGCTATCACATGTGCATCATGATTTAAACAACCAGAAACTTCCATTATGTTTTCAATTATTGTTTTATTTTTATTTAACAAAGATAAATCTTGGTTTATATATGCCATATCGCCATGTGTTTTTATAATCCCGTCTTTTGCAGTTAATTCACCCATAATTATTTTTATCAAAGTCGTTTTTCCAGAACCATTTTTTCCAACCAATCTGATTCTTGATTTTCCATACATTACAAAATTGAATTTATCAAAAATCTTTTTATTTCCATATTCAAAAGACATATCTGAAATATTTATCAATTCTTTGCTATAAAAATCTTTCCTTGGCATTGGTATTTTTATTTTTTCATTTCGCATTTGTTCTGACAAAGATTGTTGAATTGATATTTGTTCTTCTAACTTCTTTTGAATAATGATACGTTTTTTTGCTTCTGTTTCCTGACTTTTACCCTTTAAAGCATTGGCAGCCAATCTGCTTCGTTTTGAATTATTGATTTCTTTTTTCTGTTTTGATTCATGATGCTGACGTGTATTTTGTGCGATATTCATTGTGTCATTTAATCTGTTAATAGATTTCTGGGCATTTGCATATTTAGAATTTAACAATTCTATTTCACGTTCTTTCTGATTTATATAAAAATCATAATTACCGCCATAGGTTTTAATTTGCCCGTTTGATAATTCTATGATTTTATCCATTTGTTGCAAAAGTTCCCTGTCGTGTGAAACAACAACAATACCATTTGGATATGTATTTAAATGATTAAAAAATATTTGTTTTGAATCGCTATCAAGATTATTTGTCGGTTCATCAAGTAATAAAATATCTGCCCCTGATTCAAAAGCACGCATCAAAGCAAACATTTGTTGTTCACCCCCGCTTTTAGATTCAGAAACATTTATTTGATTTAACAAAAACACATCTGCATTTTTATTTATTACCCCATTATCAGCAAATAAATCCCCTGACAACAATTTTAACAAAGTTGTTTTCCCAGAACCATTGTCGCCAATAATTGCCACGTGTTCGTTGTCATTAAAAGCAACATTAACACCATTCAACAAATTATTGTCGTCATATCCAAAATATACATTTGATAAAGAAATGAAAGCCATAATAAAACCCCTATATTGCAATTAAACCAGCACATATTTTCTATGTGCAACAAATATAAAAATTACAATATTACATACGCATCGGGTTTTATCCTTTTTAATGATTACACATTATATTCTAGCAACCCAAATTCAAAAGTCAATTTTTATTGTAAAAACAAACCGCCCATTCGGGCGGTATTGGTTTATGAATTTAAATTTTTAACCAATTCTTTTATTTTGTCTTGAAGTTGATTATATATTACTGGCCCTGCTTCTTCCGTTAATTTTAATGAAGCCCTTGCTGCTTTACCACTAGTTTTATAAAAAACAACCCTATCACTAAATAATGTTTCAAGGTCTTTAAATTCAATTTTTCTGCCATTATAATTGAATTCTACCCCATTTAAAACATTGTTTATTTCTGTTACATGTCTTAACACTAACAATGATTTTTTACCACTTATAACATCAGGGATAACATTGTCTTTTAAAAATTCTATCATTATTTTAATAGATGGCAAATTACTTATTATATTCTTAGAATCGTTCCATTTTTCAGAATGATAAGGACATAATTCCAAATCACAAACATTTTGTGCTATCAATTTTCTTGCTTCCGCAAAACAATCTATTTCTTCTGGTACCTGCCCTTTTAAATCACATGCAATTTTTTCTATTAAGTTTTCAAATTTTCCCCATACTTTTTTATCATTTTGTTCTCTTTTAAACCAGTATCTACCACCACCTGTTTTTTCTAATTTTGGATCAAGATAATAAAATGGATATTGATTTGTTTGCTTAAAATTATTTTTCCAAACATCTAATAAATCTTGTTTTTGCCAATTTTCATGTTCATCTTCCCCTGCCCCAGGATTCAAAGTGACAATATATATTTTTGCATTTTCAATATCACCCATAAATGGTTCACATGGCAAATCTTCATATAACAATGTATTTTTTGAATTATATACTGATAATTTTTTCGTTAATAAATTATTATCTTTCAAAATTTGATAATCAGGTTTTGCTATATAATTACCTGTTGAAAAATTTTTAGATTCATTTTGCCAAAACGAAAGTAATACATTTGCTTTGTTTGCCATATTTATTCCTTTTTTTATTTAGTATAAAATTTCCATAATTTTGCAAACATTTCTTTATCTGTATTTGGTTTTTGCACTATACACATAGAATCCCAATCTATGATACTAACTATGTTCAATTTATCATCAAGACGTAAATTACTTGCATTTAAATCACGATGCGCCAACACAGATTTTTTTGTTATAATTTCATGACTTATTTTTCTTGCCTGAACACATTGTAAAAATCTTTGATTATCAGGTATTTTCATCACAGGTATTTTTTGCAAAGAATCTATAATATCCATAACCTGCTTTTTTATTTTCTTTTCATTTTTCTTGATTAAATCTTTATCAAAATCACGCATATCTGTACCCGATATTTTTTCTGCTACATACATAGGTATATGTTTAGCCACAAAAATTTCAGGTATTTGTACTTTCAAATAAGGTCTTATGAAATCAAGTAAAAATTTATAATCGTTCAATCTTTTCACAGGAACAAAACGGAAAATTTTTACATAATATTTGTTATTTACAACACAAGTAAATCTTTTCATACTAATCTGACGAACAAATTTAATATTTTTTACTTTTTCCCCATAAGTACGTTTAACAAATAACGCTATTGGCACATAGAAAAAGAATACATTTATTTTTCCACGAATATGGCGTCTATTTTCACGTCCTGGAATAAACCAAGACAAAAAAGTTCCGATATAAAATGGTATTTTATACATATTTTACACACCTTATTGATTATATTCCTAAGTATAATTTACAAGATTTCAAAAAACAATATTTTTATATTTTATCTTGCCTTGTATTCATTTTTTATCTAGGATTAAAAGCATAAAGAAACCAAAGGTTATTTTATGTATAAATATAGTAAATTACGTCAAATAAGTGCAACTATTGCTGGTATTTTTGGAAAAAACAGAAAAACAAGACGTCTTAATCGTGATAAAATAAGATATCATGGTTTGATTGCAACCACAGGCCAAACAAGAATACCACGTAAAAAATACGAAGAAAAAATACCTATGGCTTTCTGTTTTGATGCACGTGGTTGTAAAATGGCTGCTGTGACGATGAAATCTGTGTTATTGGCTTCCAAAGACCGCTGTGATTATGATTTTTATTGTGTTGTAACCGAAGATGTTGGCAAAGAACAAAAAGATATTATCAATAGTGTTATCAAGGGTTCTGGTTCTTCTGTTCATTTCTTAAAAGGCAATCATGATTTTGATGAATCTTGGCGTGGAACATGGCCTGTGGCTATGTGGTATAGATTAATGTTACCAAAACTTTTGCCAAGCAATGTTCACAGAATTATTTATGCTGATATAGATATGGTTTTCTTTAATGATTTAATCGATGTTTATGAATTAGAAATGGGCGATAATGTAATTGCTGCCGTTCCAACAAGAACAAATAAATACATAAATTCAGGATTTTTATTGATGGACATAGATAAAATCAGAAAAGAAAAAATTTATGATGAATGGGTAAAATCTTCACGCGAACATCAATATAAAAACCCAGACCAAGATGTTTTGAATTATACTTTGATTGGGCGTATTTTATTTTTACCTTTGAAATATAATTTTCAATTATCACATGGTTCACGTATATTCAAAATATATCCAAAAATTGAACTGGACGAATTAGAACATAATTTGGTTTGTCTGCATTATTCAGATTATATGAAACCTTGGGCCAAGAAAGGCGAAAGACCTGTATTTTCTGAATATTGGTGGAAAATCGCGAACCAGACAGGTTTATACAAAGACCAAGATTAATATATTATTGTTTTTCTTTTATATAAATCAAAGAATCACATTTACCAACACATTTTGCGTATGATGCCATCGGTAAACGTTGATTTAATTTATATCCATTATTTGTGGCTAATTTTTCAGATTTTGTATTTCCATTATCTATATCTAAAACGATTTTATTAAATCCAAAATTAAATAATTCGTTTTCAAGGTTAGATAATGCTTCACTCATATATCCAAAACCATTTGCGGACTGAATTAACCAATAACCTATTTCACAAGAATTATTTTTGATATTGAAAAAACGAATTCTGCCAATTAATTCATCATTTTGATAAATACCAAATAACATACCTTCATTTTTTTCAAATTGATGTTGTCTATGTTCTAATTTTTTTATTATATCTTCAACACTATGCAATTCACCAAAATGCCCCTGCCACGCTTCCAAATAATCACGATTAGCATTTATAATATCTAATAAGATTTGTGCATTTTGCTGTGTTATATCAATCGTTTTTAATATTAAACGTTTAGTTTTTATAATCTTTGGAAAATTTGATAAGGATTTCATTTATTTTTCCATTATATTAAGAACAGGTAATTTCTTATATTCTTCCATATCATTTATATATGTATATGTGCCAATCTTTCTATAACATTCATCTTGGTTTAATTTTATTGTATCACCGCGGTTGGTTTTTGATTTATTTTTATCATCAAGAGCAATTAAATACACAATAAAATTATAATCTATACCATTTGTTGCAAGAACTATGCCTTTGCTAAAAGGTGCAACCACACGCATTTCAGAAATATCAGATAAACACTCACTTGGTTTTTCAAAAGGTATAAAACCAATATCATTACTTGTATGATTTTTATGCGTGATAAACATAAAATAAGCAGCAAATCCCAAACATAAACCTATTGTAAAAAACAATATTTTTTTCATATTTCGCCCCCATATATTTTATTTTATAAGATACCGCAAATTTTATAAAAATCAACCAAGAATAAAACCGCCATTTTGGCGGTTTTATTATTTTATATTTCCATTATTCATTAATTGATTAATATCTATTTTGAAATTAAGCATTATGTATCTTGATTCTGCTTCCAAACGTTGTTTAATTTCAGCCAATCTTTTTTCGAATTTTTGTACTTTGCTTATATTTACAACACTTTTTGTTTTTTCATTTTTCAACCACATACTTATATTCTTAAAAGATTCTATTAACCCCTTAATACCATCATATTTACCCGCTTCCCAATGCGGAGTTTCAACATAAGGTTCTTGATTAGGGTATATCTTGGCATAATTAAATCGTCAGAAAATCTTGATACATCTTGATCTTCACGATTATAACCATTAGGTGCTTTTCTAAACGATGTGTAATAAGACATTTTATTTTGCCTTTTGATTTACAAAATTAACAACTATGTTCATGTTGTGATTACATAATTCATAAACATCTTGCAAATCTATATTGCCATTATCGTTTGGTTCTGAATATTCATCTAATTGTTCGTCTTCTGCTGCCCAAGCATTTTCTATTGCTTTTGCAGTTTCTATTTTTTTGACGAAACGATTTTCTTTGATTCTTAATTGTTTAAAATATTCATCAGCAGATTTTTTTAATTCTTTTTCTTCTGCTTTTTCCTGCATCAAATAAGAATATCTGGTGCTAAATACAATATTAGTATTAAATGCAACATCGCTATCAAATGTACCGAATAATTCAGCAAATTCTTTTTCAGCAACAGGTAAATCTGTATTCTTTTTGCTTTCCATTTCATATTCAGAAACCAATTTTTGCAAATTAGATTCTTTGTTATCTGGCAATTCATATTGATAATTTTGTAAAACAGATTTGCAATTATACGCATTCATTCTTGCCTTGAAACGTTTTTGTTTTCTGGCTTTATGATTATCATGTTTATTTTTTACTTTTCCTATTTTTAACAATCCCCACCTTAATAATGCAGGTTTTATATTTAATTTTTCAATTGCAATTGGTTCGATTTCTTTTTGTTTATTATTTTCAATATCACGTTCTAATAATTCCCCAAGTATAATCACAGGTTGAGGTTCTTTTACAATCTTGGTAGTATTATCACGAATTTTATTAACCTTTTTTGCACCTGTTAATTTTGATGTATTAACAAATGTTTTATAATTGATATCTTTATAAGATTTGAATAATTTGTTTTCTAAAACAGGACAAACAATCTTCATATTTTTTCCTTTTTTTGTTAGCGTAAGGAAAAATATGGCACAAAATTTTTATATCGTCAATAAAAATATTTATTATTGGGAAGCCCTATCACCAGCACGGATTCCAGCCATAATACCGATTAAATCATGACCGAACGTTGAAAAATCTGTTGTTGCAGTTGTCGCAGTTGGTGTGACTGATGTGACATGTGTTGTTGGTGGAACACTTGTTCCAGATGGCATCGGCAAAGCCCTTGCCATGTTATCAACGTTATTTGTGACACCTGTTGTAAGTGTTTCAACCTTTGGTAAACTGCCTAACAAATCGTGTTCCGCATTAATATCAGCCATTATACCCTTTAATTGATTACGTAATATATCATCAGCCCCGGCTTTGTCTTCATGGAATTTCTTTGCCAAATCATACCAACGTTTCTTAATTTCAGCGTCTGTTGCATTTGGCCCTAATCCCCATTTTTGTAATATTTCCGCACGTGTTGATGCAGGTTGACCAATTCTATATGTACTATCCAAATCCCCAACATTGCGGGCAGCATTTGTTGCAGCACGTGCAGCATCGCTTGTAGCATCAGCAGCCCTTTCAGCATTTCTTGCAGCATCAGATGCTGTATTCGCAACATCGTCAACATGTGCAGGTAATGCCAATTGTGGTTTTGCAACATCATCAACTTTGCTACCAGCACCAGAAAGCATTTGCCCCAGCCTGTTATAACCTGCTTCTTGAGAAATAAATCTATTACCACCTTCGGCACTGATATCCATATATCTGACGGAACCATTACTTAATTCAATTTCTCTTAACCCGTACTTTGACATTTCTTCATTCCAAGAAGATGGCAATCTATTCCAAACTTGGGTTTCTGATAATTCTTTACCTGTTTTCATATCAGTATAAACAACTTTGCCATTAACAATGCTTTCTCTGACACCTACTTCCGCTAATGTTTCTGAACCATCGGCAGCCCTTACAACACTTGTTGTTGTACTTGGTGTTGGTAATGCCAATTGTGGTTTAGCAACATCATCAACCTTTGATAAAGCATTTGCGACATTATCTGCTTTATCCGCAGTTCTTACCGCAGTTGTAGCCGTTGTTTCAGTAGCACGAACAGCAGAAGCACCTGCGTTGACTGCGTTATCAACTTTGTTATATGTCACACCCATATCAGCCAATTGTTGTGTTATCATATCAACCTTGGCTTGTCTTGAAACCATTTCTGCCTTGCTTACCTGACCCGCATGTTCAGTAGCCCAATTCAAACTTTGTTGTGCTTTATATAAATCGGCTTCTACTGCAGCAATTTGTTCTTGTCTCATAACGGCCTTGCCTGCCATTTCTATATTTTCACCAGAACCAATAGTGCCAGCATATCTGTTATATATTTGATTACGTAATTGATGGTCTGCCTTTGCCATTTCTCGTTCATGTTTCGTTGCAGTACCTGCTGCACGTTTTGCTTCACGTTCAGCAATATCTTGTAAATGTTTAGCATCTGCACGCGACATAGAACCAGCAGTTAATGCTTTTGTTTCGGCTGGGGCTGGCAATGCCTTTAACACATCATCTGCAGCGGCTGGCAATGCCAATCTTGCAGCATCATCACCTGCGCCAATTGCCAATTTTGCAGTATCATCACCCGCACCAATTGCTAATTTTGCTGCATCGTCAGCATGTGCTGGCAACGCCTTCATCGTGGTTGCAGCAGGTAATGCCTTTTGCATCTTTGTTGTGACCACAGCAGTAGTTTTTGCAAGACGTGGTACTTTACCCAAAATCCATTTACCAATACTTGTGAACAATGATGCCATCTGCATTGTCACACCAATTGCACGCCATACCTGTTCAGGTTCCCAAGAACCAGCAGCAAACATAGAAAGTTGTGAATCTTCCAATTTAGTAAGGTTAAATACTTCTGAATTATCTGGAATCAATTCATACAAACGTGCCATTTCACTATCTATCGCATTAACTTCTGCGGCTGCAAAATCATTTTGCAAATTTGCTAATCTTTGGAAATTATTTTTAATCATGCTTTCTGCACAACTAGCATCTTTACATTTATTACTTGCATTCAAGAAATCAACTGCGGCTTGTTGAATCTTTGCTGTTGCAACAGTTTCTACCCCGGCACCAACAACTTCAACCACCAATAATGCAGCGCCAACACCAGCAGCACCACCAGTTGCAACCGTCACAGCAGCAGCACCAACCGCAACAACAACGATTGTTCCAACTTTGATACCTTGTTCAAGGTTTCTTGCAGCAGCACCCGCAGGCAATACACATTGTTCCAAATTAGCGTCCCAATGTGCAGATTGACATTCTGGGCAACTCTTTTTATCTTGGGCAGCAACGGCCTGACATACCTGTTCGGTAAGTCCCAAACAACCCTTGCCTGAATAAGTACCACCATTAACAATACAATTGATTGCTTGTTTACCTGCCTTTTGATATGTTTTCCACATTTCAGAATTATCATCAAATACGAAATCGATTGGTTGGTCGTTCAAATAACAACGTAAAATATCATCTGTTTCAATATTTCCGTTCTTGATTTTTCCAACACCTTTATCACAAGTGAAAGATTTGATTTCAAATTTACCAGTACTTTGGATATATTGACGCAATTTACGGATAAGGTCTTGATTACCCTGAATTTGAATACCATGATAGAATATATAGTTATCAATACCTTCTATTTTTGCCAATTTATCCCCATCGTTTTTACCAAGACGTCTGTCGTCTAATACGCAAATCGTCATATTTTTATAATAATTCGGTACATAGAAATCTTTTTGGTTTGGTGTCAGACCAAATTTCTTAGCGGTCTTTTTCAATGCATCGGTACATTCACCCATACAAGCGTCCATATAAATATTACCATTTATATCAAGGGCTGTTGCACCATGTAATTTACATACAGCAGTTGTTAAATCGCTTTGAATTCTGCCGTCCACAGATTCAACCACATCATCAAATTGGAATTCAAAGAATGTCTTTTTATCATCAGTTGTACATTGAACCCAATCGTCATTAGATGCCTTACGATATTTATCAGAACAATGAACCACTTTGTTATATTTAAGCAATGCATATTCAGCAGCCAATCCAGTTGCCTGAATCATACCAACATTAGTCCAATTAAATACATCTTTGATACAATGTTCTTCGCCACCTGTCTTGCCCTTGTCAGCACCACAAACTGCTTTATAAGGCAAAGATTCTATACGTTGTTGTCTTACTGTATCTACTTCGTCATAGGTTGCATTACATAAACATTTATTTTCTTTTTTGAACCAGATAGATGTATTTGCTTTACAGCCCAATTTATCACCCATTTGACCACAGAAAGCAAAACATTTTTCTCTTGAATTATTAGATTCATTTCCATCGTATTCTTTACGCAAACAATTTCCATTACCATCAGCGACTTCTGTATGACATGCGCCACCTTTGATATAAAATCCAGGATTACATGCATAAGCCAAACAAGTACAATTATAACCTTTCTTAAATACAACCTCACCTGCATAAATGTTTGTTGATTTACATGTATCGCCTATTCTTGTTTTATCAGTAATTGTTTGTAAATTATTTGGATTTTTTCCGTTTGCATCAAGGCCAGGACAAAAACCACCCATAATTCCAGAATCTGCTTCTATTTGTGCATTTTCAAGCATTGTCGTAATGAAAGCACGACATTTATCATAACCATCTTGTTTATATGTATTAAAACCTGCAACACGACAAAGATTAAATAAATCTTCAATAGATACATTACCAGTTGCCTGGTCCATAGTTTTTACATATTCTTGGGCAACAGCAATTTGTTTATCTTCGTCTTGGATATGTGCGATAATACTTTGACCGATATTGTCAGATGAAAAGAAATATTTTTTTTCTTTTCCAATATAATCTTCAGCCAATCCGGAACTGATTGTTGTGAATAATAATAACAAAGATATCAACCAATGTTTAATCATCCACGTAATGCCTTTTCACATTGTTGGGCTGCTTCGGCCGCTTTCTTAATTGCACTAATTTGTGTTGCGTTAAATATCAAAGCACTTGCTGATGCAGCAGTTGCCCCCACAGACAAAACATTTGCTGTTGTATTTAAATTCTTTTCTTTTGCTTTACCTGAATCTGAATCATCATCACGAATTTTATCAGAATTTGCGATACCACTGGTTATAGTACCAGCAGCACCAAGACCCGCACCAACAATAGAAGATATTTGTGCGCCTTTGGCACGAATGTTTATTTTTGACACATCAACCGTATCCCAAGACATACATGCTGATTTAATACCCTGGGCTTCATTGACATCTTGGCCATTCATTTTTGCCTGTAATATAGAATTATTTAATTCAGATATAGATGCACGACATTCATCAATTAAAACCTGAACATCAGAACCATTGTTTTTGCCTGCTATAATCGCACCAGCAATATTTGTAACCGTATTACCAGCCAACAAACCAGTACGCCAATTACCAAGATTCTTTGATTGTTTTGTTAATTTTTGAATTTCTGTTTGATATTCTTCTGCACGTTTTTCATCTTTGTTTGCATTGAAATAAGAATCAGACGCACTTAAAACTTCTGCTTTATTAGGCACAGAAAAATCTGTTTTTGTGCTTTCTATTTCTTTTATTCTTTGTAATTCTTTTTCAAGTGCAGCAATTTTTTTATCTTTTGATGCCTTTACAAAACCTGTAACCGTAGCACCAACCCCAAGACCAGTACCAACCGCTGTGACAGCAGTATTTATGCCGGCCAATTTTTTCATTTCACCCAATGCTTCATCAATTCCGACACAGGAATTATAAGCATTTTGCAAGGCAGAATTCAAATCAAGCAATTCAGCATGTGCCAAATTGCTTACCATAACCAATGGCAAAAATAATTTAAATACTCCCTTCATAATCAGGAATATTATACCATTTTTTAAACCTTGATTCAAGACCCTAAAAAAGCATTTTTTTCTTGAATAAAACAGGATTTTTTGTTTATCATTCCCGAAGAAAAAAGGAAGTAAATATGAATATTTTGATGGGTGATATTTTTGATTTTTATGAATTACGTATATCGTGCCATATAAAATCTATGAATTATTTTGCAGATATTTTGGGTTATCATTTCCCAGAACATGACAGGGACAAAGTTGTTGAACCAATCAGAACTGGATATGCGTATGTATTTTATAATACTTATCATAAAAATTTTCATTTAACCCCAGAACACGAAGCCCTTTGCAAAGATGCAAGACGTTTACATCACGAACACGCATCACATCATATTCAGGCATACAATAATGTTTCAGAAATCCCTGATATTTGTATTTATGAAATGATTGCAGATTGGTCGTCTGCAAATTTTGAACAGATGAATATTATAAAAGACAAAGACGCCATATCAATTGAAGAATGGTTTGATAAAAATATGTCTTCGTTGGGTTGGACAGAACATCAACTTGAAATCATAAAAAATTCTTTTGAAAAGATAGCCAAAACCACAGACGAAGAAACCATAACAAAGATATGGCTGCCATTACTTGAAAAAGCAGATTTATAATATTAAAATTTGCTTTGTATCTTTGGTCCCATCGTCTAAAGGTTAGGACACCAGATTCTCATTCTGACAATATGGGTTCAATTCCCATTGGGACTGCCAAAATAAAATACCGAATGACACGTTTTTTATAACACTTTTTCTAAAATATAATTATTCAGCCATTGGCCGTCTATGAATGCAACATTATGTTTTATTCCAATTATGTTATATCCTGCCTTTATCAAATTTCCCAATGAACGAATATTTGTATGATAAACTTCGGCTTCTAATCTTTGAACACCATTTTCACGCGCCCATTTTATGATATATTTTTTGAACTGACTTCCCAAACCATTGGAAAGATATTTATCAAGAATAATCGTGCCAGTAATTCCTGTCCGTCCCTGTAAATAAGGATTATCAACACCAACACGTGTTATTGTTGATTCGCCTATTAATTCATCGCCGTCCCAAGCCCCCAAGAATAAATTATTTGGGTTGTTATATAATGCGATTGATTTTTCTTTATCTTTTTTTGGCTGCCCTGGATATTGGGTTGTAAATTTAGCCCCTTTGCCCTTTACAAATTTATCAAAAAATTTCATCATCGCATCATAATCTGTTCCACGTACACGACGAATTGTAATGATTTTACCATTTTTTAATTTGAATTTAACACTGCGATTCATTTACATTCCCCTTAATCATCTTATTGGTTATTATACCACGAAAATATCTATTCCTCAAATTTATTCACATTGATTTTTTTGGTGTTTTATGATATAATTGAATCACTTTGATAGACGACAATTTGTCGTCTTTTTTTTATTTTTATAACAAAGGATTTTTTCAATGCAAATAAGTGATAAAGGAATAGAATTTCTAAAAACTATGGAAGGTTGTATAAAAATAAATGATATTCATATTATTTACGATGATAAAAATGGAAAACCTGTGAATTTAAATGAACCTTTGCCAAATGGCGCAACAATCGGTTATGGACATTTAATAAAACCAAATGAAGATTTTAGAAATGGAATTACTGAATCTGAAGCCATCAATTTATTAAAACAAGATATATCAACCACAGAACTATTTATAAAAAATAATATAACAACAATATTAAATCAAAACCAATATGATGCATTGGTATCTTTGGTATATAATATCGGCGCAAAAAATTTTATAAATTCAAGCGTGATTAAATACATAAATAATCGTAATTTTTATAATCAAAAATACCCCGATTTAGAACACGCATGGAAAGCATGGAATCAATATCGTGGAAAACAAATCCAAGGATTGATAAATCGCAGAAACAAAGAATGGAATTTATATAAAAATTGTATATATTAAATTCATAAAAAAACACCGGTATTTACCGGCTTTTTCGTTATATTTTTTATCTTTGTTCAAGTAATTTTTTAAATAATACAAAAAGACCGGCATTTGCCGGCCTTTTTGTTAATTTTTTATATTATTTATTCAAGAATCATTTTGGCCTGTTTTAACAAATTTATTGCGATATCTATGCTGTCTTGATTAACTGCTGTTTTTTCAATTTTTGGTTGTTCAACAATCTTCGTTTTTTGTTCTGTAATTTCTTTACTAAAATCGCCATTATGTAAAATCTTTTTTACACCTGCTATCGTCATACCTTTGTCATAAAGCAAAGATTTTATTGTTTCCAATTTTGTAATTGTTTCCTGACGATAATAACGACGACCACCAGACCCAGTTGTTGGACGAATCGCATTTGCAAATTGTTTTTCCCAATAACGCAAAGTATGTGCAGGCACATTCAGTTTTTTAGCAACCTGATTAATAGGAACAAAATATTCACCATTATTTTCCATACCTGCACACCCTTAGATTTTTATTCTGCGTTTTCGTTATTATCTGTGGTTGTTTCTTCTGTGAAAACACTATCTCCAGATACGTTTTCTGTTGTTTCGTTTTCAACTGCTGGTGTTTCTTCTTCTGCTTCTTCATGGTCAATAGAAATAGCAGAAACAACCTTTTCATTTTCAGCTGTTTTGAATAATGTTACACCGGCTGTTGAACGACCTGCGATACGAACATCTTTCACAGGTGTTCTTATGATTTTACCTCCGTTTGTCACCATCATGATATCTTGGTCATCGCTTACTGGGAATGAACCAGCAACCGCAGTGTTTTTACCACCTAATTTAATATTGGTAAATCCATTACCACCACGATGTGTCAAACGATATTCATAAGAAGATGTACGTTTTCCAAATCCATTTTCAGATATAGTCAAAATGAATTCTTCTTTTAATGCCATCTTTGCCATTTGTTCGTCAGACAATACCAATGTTGTATTTTCTTCTTCGGCATCTGCTTCTTCTTCGATACCTGTGGCAGCACGACGCAAAGCACGACTTTGTTTTACATACGCTGCACGAACGACAGAATCAGATTCACCATGATTCAACATAGCCATACCAATTACATAATCATCTTTCTGTAATGATATACCGCGAACACCGGTTGAATTACGTCCTGCAAAGACACGAATTTCTGGAACTGCAAATCTTATGCAACGACCACGATATGTTGACAAGAACACATCTTGGTTTTCATTACATGGCAATACTGAAATCAAAGAATCGCCTTCGTCTAATTTCATAGCAATCTTTCCATTTGCACGGATAGAATCAAAATCAGACATACGATTTCTGCGGATTGTTCCAGATGCTGTTGCGAACATCAAGAAATGTTCAACACCAGATTCTTGAACGCGTTTCACTTCGTCTTCTGGAACTGGTAATATTGCAGTTATTGTTTCACCTTCGGTCAAAGGTAATAAATTAACCAATGGACGTCCTTTGCCTGATGCAGATGCTTCTGGCAATTTATATGTTTTCAATTTATAACATAATCCTTTGGACGAGAAGAACAACAATGGTGTATGAGTATTTGCAACAAATACATTTACAACATAATCATCTTCTTTGGTTGTCATCGCATTACGTCCTTTGCCACCGCGTTTTTGTGCGCGATATGTATCCAGCGCAACACGTTTGATATAACCTGTATTAGAAACTGTCACAACCATATCTTCACGAGCAATCAAATCTTCTATATCAATATCAATTTCTGCATCAGAAATTTCTGTTCTTCTGGCCTGAGACCAATTATCACGAACAGATGTTGTTTCATCTCTGATAATTTGAACGATACGTTCATGACTGCTTAATATAGCCAACAAATCTTTAATAACGGCACCCAAATCAGTCAAATCGTTATGTATTTTATCACGTTCAAGACCTGTTAAACGATGCAACTGCAATTCAAGAATTGCTTTTGCTTGGTCTTCGGACATATAAAACATTCCGTCTTTGTATTCTGTATTTGGATCATCAATCAATTCAATATAAGATTGAATATCAGATGCAGGCCAACCACGTGAAATCAATGCTGTGCGTGCATCATCTGGATTTGCTGATTCTTTGATTAATTTGATAACTTCGTCCAAATTACCGCAAGCCACAGACAATCCCAACAAAGTATGTGCACGATTACGTGCTTTGTTTAAATCAAATATTGTTCTGCGACGAATAACTTCTTCACGGAATTCGATAAATGCATCTAAAACACTTCTGATTGTGAATAACATTGGACGACCACGATTCAAAGCCATCATATTCACAGGGAAATTAGATTGTATTTCTGTATCTTGGAATAAATGATTTAATACAACTTCTGGCATAGTGTCGCGTTTCAATTCAATTACGACACGTAAACCTTCTTTTGAAGA
>JAFZIM010000050.1 GCA_017554365.1 Alphaproteobacteria bacterium
GAATTATCCCCATGGATTGGTTTTGCGTATACTTTTCCAAAATATCGTGGTAATAACAACATTGGCAAATTGATTAATCATGTTTGCGATACACTAAAATCTGCCAATGTCGAAAAAGTATATATATCTACTGACCATATAGGTCTATATGAAAAATATGGTTTCGTGTTCTGGAAAATTATGAATAACCGAGAAGGCAACCCAACCAGAGTTTATATAAAAAATTTATAGAAACAAAAGAGAATAATATGATTAAACAAGTTATAGATGAGGTAGAATTTAAATTAAAAGAATATCAGGATTTTTCTTGGTTAAATAATTATGGAACCGTATTTAGTGTTATAGATGAAACAGGTAGCGGGTGTATATCATTTGGTATAAAAAAGAATGATAAGAAATATTTTTTTAAGATTGCCGGTGCAAAAACTGTTAACGCTGAAATAAGCGAAGAAGAATCAATTAAATTATTAAAAGAAGCAGCAGTAAAATACAAAGATATTAAGCATGAAAATTTGATTAAATTGGTAGATGCTTTTGAATACAAAGAATTTTATGTTGTAATTTATGAATATGCTGAAGGTGAGTGTTTATTTGACCATTGGAATTTTGATAGATATGAAAAGACCAAAGAAATAACACCCATGATGAAATTTAAATTATTACCAGTAGAAAAAAGATTAAAAGTTGCAGACAAATTATTCTCATTTTTTGAATCATTTATTGATGCGGGGTATGTTGCCGTAGATTTTTACGACAGTAGCATAATTTATGACTTTGAAAATGATGAAGTCACTTTTTGTGATATAGATTTGTTTAGAAAAATGCCTACGGTAAATGATTTAGGTAAAGATTATTTTGGAACCAAAAGATTAAAAGCACCTGAAGAAAATGAATTAGGTGCAGTAATAGATGAACAAACATCATTATTTACATTGGGTGCAATTATATTTGATATGTTTAGCAATATTTCAAATACACAAGAAAGGTATAACAAAGGGTATTTTATTCCTAATAAGTTGGCTGAATTCGAATTAAATGGTAATGTTTATAATGTTTTATTAAAAGCAACGGCTTACAATAGAAAAGATAGATATAAAACAATCAAAGAATTTAAAGACGATTTTCGTAAAAATATCTATGCGTAATTTGTTGTGTACAAACAGCAAAATTTAAAAAAAGGTTAGAAATCTAACCTTTTTCGTAGTTCATATTCATTGTGGGTGTTTTTTATAAATCAGAGAATCACATTTACCAACACATTTAGCATAACTTTCCATTGGTAATCGTTTGACCAACTTATATCCATTGCGTTTGGCAATGTTTTCTGAAGGTGCGTTTCCATTATCTATGTCTAGTGTGATTTTATTAAACCCAAACGCAAATAATTCGCTTTCCAGCGCAGTTAATGCTTCACTCATAAAACCGTGTCCAGTGGCAGATTGCGCCAACCAATAACCAATTTCACAGCCATTATCGCGAATATGAAAAAATCTGATACGACCAATTAGTTCGTCTTTGTGATAAATATAAAAACAGACACCTTCATTTGTTTTTATTTGATTTGCACGTTTCGTCAGGTATGCCTTCACGTTATCAACAGTTTTTAATTCGGCAAAATGTCCCTGCCAGGCCTCCAAATAATCGCGGTTTTGTTCAATGATATCGAAAATCGCTTCTGCATTGACCTGCGTGGGCGAAACCACCCTTAACACCAATCTCAGCGTTTCAATAGTTTGTGGAAATTGTGATAAAGGTTTCATTTATTTTCCCTGTTATGCACCAAGCGGTTAATTATATTTGTAAATCTATTGATTACTAGCTGCTTGCCACTATTAAAAATGCTTATCTTTTGTGGTTTTATTGTGAACTCAGAATTATTCATATCGCCACTGGAATATAAATTACTTAACTGTTGGTACGTGTTCATTTTTGCAAACTCATCACCAGGCACGACCGCTGTAACAATATAGTCTTTCTTCCCACTGCCCATTGCGTCAATAAATTCACCACTTTTTAACTCTGTATCAATAAACACCAAATTTTTTCGTCCTGGATCAAAAACACGCATTTTTCCATCAAATTCAACAGCTATTATTTGATGTCCGTTCATATGATTTGCCTTGCCGTCATGCGTTGCTTTCCAGTCGTCATATTTCGCAATACAAACAACATGTGCTTTGATCCCTTTCTGAGCCGCCAAATAACAAAACAATTTTGCACGTCCTGTACAGCCAATAACATTAGCAGGAATTTTATCTTTTATTATGTCTACTGCAGACAAGCCAAAATGCCAATTTCTACCGGACACACCGTGCGATTTCATATAATCAGAACGTGAACGTGGTCCAACGGCATCATGAAACATGGTGTGCATTTGAGCTATTATAGATTTTATTTTTTCTTCCATAATTGGGATTATACCATTATATTAACTTTTTTCAAAAAAGTTTTAATTTCTTTCCCAAACTGCAACAATAAATCGCATATTTTATCAATTCGTAAATTTATACACAACGTGTAAAAAAAATCGCCCAAATGGGCGAATTTTTTATTTTCTGCGATTCTTTTTTTTACCACATTCGGCCTCTATATACGAACTTTGACGACCGATAAAGAATCCGTTGACCAAAACCCACACCAGCCATGCATACGCACCACCAACCGGGATATTATTTTGGATTAAATATTCTGTTGCCTTAACCAAAGCCGCACCGTATAATGCGACAACTATATAAAACAAATGGACATTTTTCATTTTTCTCTCCTTAGGTATGTATGAATTATATCATAAATATATTTTATTTGCTATTTTTATTTTCGCTATAATAATTCGTCCGCCTGTTTCAACATATCTATTGCCAAATCAATTTCTGACGCATCTATTTTTTTCGATGACGCGCTTGATATATCGGCCGCTTCAGTTTTTTCAACATCTGAAAATTCACCGTTATGAATCATCTTTTTAACGCCAGCAATTGTCATGCCGCGATCATAAAGCAGCGTTTTAATTGTTGCGATTTTTTCCACGACATCTGGTCGATAATAACGCCGTCCCGCCGATCCAGTTGTTGTTTTAATCGCGCCACCAAATTGTTTTTCCCAATACCGCAAAGTATGCGCAGGTATGTCCAAACGTTTTGATACTTCATTTATCGGAACAAAATATAAATCGTTTTTTTCCATAACCTGCGCACCTTTTTATGTATTATTCTTCGGTTTTTGTTTCTGGCACAGATTCCGCCGCATAGACGGTTTCAGCATTTTCAGAAACAATCCCGTTTTCTTCGTCGTTTTCTTCTTCATGATCGATAGCAATCGCAGACACAACCTTTTCATCTTCGGCCGTGCGGAACAATGTCACACCTGCGGTTGAACGACCCGCAATACGGACATCCCTGACCGGTGTTCTGATGATTTTTCCACCATTTGTCACCATCATGATATCTTGGTTGTCTGTCACAGGGAACGAACCTGCGACCGCGGTATTTTTACCACCTAATTTAATATTTGTAAATCCGCCACCACCACGATGCGTTAAACGATATTCATACGACGATGTGCGTTTGCCAAATCCATTTTCAGAAATTGTTAAAATGAATTCTTCACGCAATGCCATTTTTGCCATTTGTTCATCAGACAACACCAATGTTGTGTTTTCTTCTTCGGCGTCTGCTTCTTCTTCGATACCAGTCATGGCGCGACGTAATGCACGGCTTTGTTTCACATATGCAGCACGAACCACAGAATCAGATTCGCCATGATTTAACATCGCCATTCCAATTACATAATCGCCCTTTTGCAATGAAATTCCGCGAACACCGGTTGAATTACGTCCTGCGAATATACGAATTTCAGGAACCGCGAATCGTATGCAACGGCCACGATACGTGGACAAGAACACATCTTGGTTATCAGTGCACGGCATCACAGAAATCAATGTATCGCCATCATCTAATTTCATCGCGATTTTCCCATTTGCGCGAATCGAATCAAAATCAGACATACGATTGCGGCGCACTGTGCCCGATGCAGTTGCAAACATCAAGAAATGTTCCATACCCGATTCTGCAACACGTTTTACATCTTCATCAGATACCGGCAAAATCGCAGTTATTGTTTCGCCTTCGGTTAACGGCAACAGGTTCACCAACGGACGCCCTTTGCCTGCGGCGGTCGCTTCGGGTAATTTGTATGTTTTTAATTTATAACACAAACCTTTGGACGAGAAAAACAACAATGGTGTATGAGTATTTGCAACAAACACATTTACAACATAATCGTCGTCTTTGGTTGTCATCGCGTTGCGTCCCTTGCCGCCACGTTTTTGTGCAC
>JAFZIM010000051.1 GCA_017554365.1 Alphaproteobacteria bacterium
AAGCCCATATCTATATCTGCAGATTGAGATTCAAGTGTTATAAATTTACGGCCATTATCATTTATGGTTATATTGCCATTTATGCCGTTTGCTGAAATATCGCGGAAAGTAATTCCGTATTTTCCATCCCAATTAATTTTTGCTGATATAGGAAATGTTCCTTCTATTTTAGGTTTTTCAAATTCAAACCATCTGTTTATGTTTTGTGCTGTGATAGTGATTTGGCCTTTGGCAGTTACATTATCAAACAATATACCGGATAAATCGAGTTGGTTATTTTTGTTTTTGATAGAAAATTCATTGCCTTTTAAATTGATTTCGTATTTATGTTGGTCTGTTCTGACAATAGCAGAAACAGAATTGTCAGAAAATTTCGCGTGTAATATAGAATATTCTTTGTTTAAGAATTTTAATTTAGAATCGTTCATTATTAAATTCGCTTTGTTTTTATAAGGAACGATTTTATCTGTTAGAAAAGAAGCCCCGTTAATAATAATTTCGCTATTTATATTAGCGTTATTGATATCAAAAATGTCAGCCCAAGGAATTCTGAATTCACAAGATGATATAACACCATTAGGAATAGATACATTATGTACAACAATTGTTGGGTTTCCCATTAAACTAAAATGTATATTTCCATGTATTTCAGCAGGCATGCCTGTTTCGTTAAATATAATATTTTCTATCTTTGGTTTAAGTGAATTTAAATCAATCATAGGCGGAATAACAATAACAGACAATGCAAATAAACCTATTATTCCTGCAAATATCCATAATAAAATATGATAAAACTTTGTTTTTATAAACATACTCTCTTCCCTTGTTTTTTTATTATAATGAATTATATTATGGTATGTGAATAAAAAAATAACATGAAAAACAAAGAAAGTGTTTTTTTTCTTGAATCTGATTATGCCCCAATGGGCGACCAACCAACTGCAATAAATGAATTGGTTGCTGGGGTTAATGAAGGTCGTAAATCTCAGGTTTTATTGGGGGTGACTGGTTCAGGAAAAACATTTACAATGGCTAATGTTATTCAAAAATTATCAAGGCCAGCAATCATAATGGCGCCTAATAAGATATTGGCGGCACAATTATATACGGAAATGAAATCGTTTTTTCCGCGTAATCATGTTGAATATTTTGTGTCTTTTTATGATTATTATCAGCCAGAAGCATACGTTCCAACAACCGATACATACATAGATAAAGATGCATCTATAAACGAACAACTTGATAGAATGCGTCATAGTGCTACACGTGCTATGTTGGAAGAAGATGATGTTATTGTAGTTTCTTCGGTGTCTTCTATTTATGGTATTGGTGCGCCAGAACAATATGCTGAAATGAAATTGGTATTGAATGTTGGTGATATGATATCTGCAAAAAGTGTTATGCGTTCTTTGGTTGATATCCAATATAAAAGAAATGATGTTGGTTTTGCACGTGGTGATTTTCGTGTTCGTGGTGATACAATTGATTTATTCCCGGCCCATTCACAAGACAGGGCTTGGAAAATATCTTTCTTTGGCGAAGAAATAGATGAAATTTGGGAAATAGATGTTTTGACTGGTTCTAAATTACAAAAATTAAATCGTATTGTTGTTTATCCTAATACCCATTATGCAACACCTATGCCATCTGTATTACAGGCATTAGATAGTATCAGAACAGATTTAAAAGAAAGATTGGAATATTTTCATGACAATATGAAATATATAGAAGAACAAAGATTATGCGAACGCGTTAATTTTGATATAGAAATGATGGAATCTACGGGGACTTGTCGTGGTATCGAAAATTATTCAAGATATTTAACAGGCAGATTACCGGGACAACCACCACCAACATTGTTTGAATATTTACCAAAGAATGCAGTGTTATTCATAGATGAAAGTCATGTTACAGTTCCACAAATTGGTGCGATGGCACGTGGTGATAGGGCGCGCAAGGAAACTTTGGCTAAATATGGTTTTAGATTACCTTCGTGTGTTGATAACAGACCTCTTACATTTGAAGAATGGGATGGTTTGCGACCACAGACTATATTTGTATCTGCGACCCCAGCGCAATGGGAATTGGAACAATCAAATGGTATTGTTTCAGAACAAGTGATAAGACCAACTGGATTATTAGACCCAATTTGTGATGTTAGACCAACAACTCATCAGGTTGATGATTTATTAGACGAAGTTAAAAAGACCAAAGGTCGTGTTATTGTGACAACTTTGACTAAGAAAATGGCAGAACAATTAACAGATTATTTTGTAGAAAATGGTGTCAAAGCACGTTATTTACATTCTGATATAGAAACACTTGAAAGAATTGATTTATTGCGTGATTTAAGATTGGGAAATTTTGATGTCTTGGTCGGTATCAATTTGTTAAGGGAAGGTCTTGATGTTCCTGAATGTGAATTGGTTGCTATTATGGACGCTGACAAAGAAGGTTTTTTACGTTCAACACGTTCACTTATTCAAACCATAGGTCGTGCCGCACGTAATGCAAATGGTCGTGTTATTTTATATGCTGATAAAATAACTGATTCCATGAACGAAGCATTAACTGAAACTGCGCGTCGTCGCAAAAAGCAGGAAGATTATAATCGTGAACATGGCATAACACCACAAACAATTATTAAATCTGTATTCAGCGAAGTTAAAGAAAAAGAAGAAAAAACAGACAAATCAAAAACTTTTGTGTATAATAAAGATGGCGTATGGGACGCGAATTCTTTGCGTAAAGAAATAAAGAATTTAACAAAGAAAATATTAAAGCATGCTGAAAACCTTGAATTTGAAGAAGCGGCGGCACTTCGTGATACCATACATAAAATGGAAGACGATTTATTATTATTGGAATAAGAAAATGGAAAAACAAACTTTATATTTGAATTCAATAGAAGAAACACGTGCATGGGCGCGTGAATTTGCAAAAACTTTGAATGCACCAATTACAATCGCTTTGCATGGTGATTTGGGAATGGGAAAATCAGAAATAGCACGCACAATAATAAAAACTTTGCGTGGTGAAGATACAATTGTCCCAAGTCCTACTTTCACTTTGGTTCAAAATTATGATGGTATTTCACATTTTGATTTATACAGAATAGGTGATGAATCAGAATTAGAAGAAATCGGATTACCATACGCAATTGAAAATGATATTACTTTGATAGAATGGCCTGATATTGCAAAAGACAAATTGCCATCTAATACAATTCATATTTACATAACACAAAATGGTGATGGGCGTAAATTAGTTCTTCAATAAACTTTGAACAGCCAATCTGAAATCAGGTGCATTTTTAAGATATGAACCTGATACCAATAAATTAGCGCCTGCTTTCCAACATAGTTTTGCGGTTTTTGGGTTTATACCGCCATCTACACTTATAATATATTTTAATCCGTGTTTTCTGCGTGTGTAATCAAGTGCGTTAATTTTTTGTATAATTGTTTTATCGAAATCTTGACCTGCTTGACCAGGATTTACAGCCATTAACATAACTTCATCAACCAATGGCAATATTGTTTTTAGCATTGTTGCAGGGGTTTCAGGATTAATTGCAATTCCGCAACGTTTTCCAGATTTTCTTATTAATTTTAATGCGTTTTCAGCCCTAGGTGTATTAAAAGAAACGATAATTGTATCTGCACCAGCGTTAATTGAATCTGCTGATAATATAGTTGGGCTTTCAGTCATAAGATGAACATGCAAATGTGCTTTGGTTTTAGAACGAATATATGCTAATTCTTCTATGCTACCGGCGACATTTGGAACGAAAAAGCCGTCCATAATATCAACATGAATCATTGATATACCACTTGATGCAAACATTGTATATGTTGAATCATCGTACATATCAAAACAAAGCGTACTTGGTAATATAGGAACAAATGTTTTCTTTTTAATTTTCTTTTTTCTTTTAAAAAGGTTTAAGAATTTATCTATTCTTTTTTGAATTTGAATTTGGCTTTGTTCGTATTCTTTTATTTCATCTGCGTGTGTTTTCCATATATATTCAGATAAAGCAGATACAGAAGCAATATCCCCCTGATTATTTACAGGCAAACCAAATATATTTTCTATGAATGGGCCAATACCTTCGATACAAGAACCACCACCTGTTAAAATAATTTTTGTTGGTTTGTATAATTCAATATTATGTTTTGATTGGTTATATATTGATTCAATCAAAGAAGTTAATTCTGGAATGAATATATCAAGTGCATCTGCGCGTTGTATTGTTGCAAAAGGCCCAGTTTGAGAAACTGTTGAAAACCTATCTGTTGTTGTTATATATGTTTTTGCAATTTGTATTTTAAGAGAATCTGCTTCGCTTGTGCTGATATTAAATGCTTTCGCTATGGCGTTTGTTGTGTCGCTTTGCCCTAATTTAATTTTATTGAAAGCCAAAGGCCCATTATTCGCCCATATAGAAATTGTTGTAAATTCAGAACCCAAATCAAGAAATAATACTCGTTCATTATTTGTTCTGTATATTGCGTTATTTAAAAAACTTGAATCCCACCAACCAATAGGTTTTATATGGGTATATTTTAACATGTCTGATAAAATTTCAGTTCTTTGTTGTTCATAAGAAATAACACCAAAAAATGATTTTAATTGTGTATCAATTGTGTTTATCGGTGAAGATGTTTGTTGCTGTAAATTTGGTGTTTTATATTTCAAAGGAATTATATGTAAATTATAAAAACCTTCTTTTGGTTTGATTCTTTTAATCTGATTACGAATATCTTGTTCTGTTATTTTATGTTCTGTTCCAAAATCAACGATATATTGTTTTATTATAAAATCTGCAATACCAAAATTACCAGTTATATATGCAGAACCAAAATGTGTATTTAATTGTTGTTCTAATTCATCAATGACACTTTTAAGTGCATACAAGGTATTTGGATTTTTTACAAAATGTGTTGCAGAAAGAACTATCTTGCCATTTTTAATAGAATGTGCCAGACCACGAACCCCGTATGTTCCAATATCTAGACATAAAAAAGTATCATTAGAAAGATTCATTTTCCTATTTTACCAAAATTCTTTTTTCATCACGCATATCCAAAACAGATATATCGCGTGATAATAATTTATGTGTTTTATTTAATTCGTTTATTTTATGTACCGCTACTGATGGGTTTTCTTCTGGTAAATATATAACCATTCCTGATTTTGTATGAATATCCAAACGTCTTGATTCAACCATGATTATATAATCTATATAAGGACTTAATATAGAAACATCATTTATGATTTCTTTGACATTATTTGGAATTTCGCCACGAAAAACGATTGTGTGTTCATCATGTGTTTCAAGTGGTGTTTCTATTTTTGTCCCATCTTCTGATAATGGGTAAAAATATGCACCATCAGACCACATTGCCACCGCTTTGTGTTGTTTTGTTTTAATTATTAAATTTCCATTTGGTAATCTGCGGGTAGAAGCGTCTTTGATTTCAGCAATATTTAAAACACGATTGGTTATTTGGTTTAAATCCAATGTTTTCAAACTGATTCCATGACTTATACCAGCGGTCATTTCTATTGTTTTAAAATCTGCATTTTTTACATCACTTGTTATTTTAACATTATGAACAGACGATATTGGGCCACGACCCATTTTGCTTGTTATAAAACGGGTTAAAAAATATGTAGCCAGCACAATGGCGACAATAAAATACAGCCAAAAGAATATAGTTTTCTTCATAAATATAATTATATCATAAAATTATGAAATAACCAAACAAACCAAAGAAATTATTTTGCACGCAATAAATAACCGCGTCTTAACATACATTTACGATAATATCCGGTCGTTTTTGACGCCTGATTAGGTGGAATTGAAAGTAATGCCCTTTGCCCGACATCTTTGTATTCATTAGATTGAAAAGTCACCCACAGCCCGTCCCAATCTGGCATTTGAGCACTTTGATTTGGGGACAATAATTTCGCAATTCTTGATCTTGGTTGATAATTATTGGTTTTTATTCCCAAACAAGATTTATGGTCGCGGACAAATTGTTCTGTGGTGACGGCATCGTTTTCCCAGTTCAATATAGTTGCGTCATCTATCGAACCACGATTTGCAGATGCACATGCTGATAAACCCAATAATAAAAATAAAATTTTCATTCTCATAATATCTTATTATAATTTAATTGCCTTTTTGTGGCAATAGTTTTTATAATGTAAAAAACAGGAAAGGGAATTTATTATGGCTATATCAGTTCAAAACTATATAAAACTAGCCGCTTTTTATAATGAAATGGCACGTGTTATGTCTGCTATATGTGTTGGAAAAGGTGGTATTGCCCAAGAAAACTATGTAGGTAGATTTTTTGGTGCTGATGTTTTAGAATACATTGTAGAATATGGAAACAGATTAAAAAAATCAGGTGCTGAAATACCAGCAGATGTATCAAGTGCGATGGTTTTATTTGAAAAACAATTCGAAAATGTTCGTTATTTGGTTACACCAAGTCAGAAACCAATTTACGAAATGACGCTAGAAGAATTTGAAAAATTTATGAATATCTAGTATAAATATAAAAAGAAGAGATAAAAAAGGAAAGAAAATGGCAAAGAAATATCTAATAAGCAGTATATTTTTAATGATAAGTGCTTGTTTTATTGCTGGCTGTTCAGAAAGACATAAATATGTGCCTGTGTATGACACGATTAATGTTGTTAATACATCTGTGATAAATGAAAAGTCAGTTCCTATTTTTCCTAAGAAAGCGGCTTTGACTACTGATACAGCACAAAGATTTTCTTTGGATTTACCAAAAAGATGTACGGTAGATTGGAATAATCAAAGTGTTGTTTCTGTGGTGCCAGAAGAAAAGGTTGAAATCGTTCGTATAAATTCTGGCGATGCAATACCTGATTTAAAAGTTTCTGATTTTGATTTCAAAAAAATGTATGTCAAAGATGTTTTGGAAAAATTATTAGATGACACAGATATTTCTATCATAGAAGACCAGGGAACATTTGAAAAAATTACAGGTTCTATTAAAACAAGTTCTTTGGCAGACGCTATTGATTTAATTACAAAATTAGGTCGTGTATATTATTCTTATGACAAAGAATTTGGTGAAATACATTTAACAGGTCATGGAAAATTCATGATTAAAATGCCAAAAGACGAAACAATGATTATGGCTATATTGGACGCTATGCGTGGTGCTGATGTTCATAATTTATTGGTAAATTGGCAAGATAAAACGGTTGTTTTCGAAGGTAATTATCAAACAGAACGCGAAGTAGCAAGAATTATCGCAGATGTTTCTGCTAAGAAATATGTGTTGGCTTGGGATATAGATATTTATCGTGTTTATCCAAGAACAGATAATCCTATTGTATGGATGAATATGTTGCCTGCATTCGGTGAAAATAATATTCGTATGTCAGTACCTGGGGTTGTTGGACGTGCATTGGTTGTAAGTCCTGAAATCAACACAAAAACTTTACAGGAATTTTTATTCCAACAATCAAAAGTTGTATTGATTTCTCAGGGAACTTTTGCAATTCCAAATGGTTGGCAATCAAGATTTGATATCGGTCAATGCAGCAAAGAAGATCGCCTTGAAACAGATTTGATTATTGGTGCAACTGGTAAATATGGCAATTATGGTGGTTATAATAAAATAGATGCTAAATTCGTTTTAAGTACCAGCAACGGCGAATTAACATCTTTCAAGATATTATCAAATGTTGGTGATAATTATGTTTTTGTTGGAATACCTACACATTCATTTGTGACAACACCAGAAACTTTGATAAGTCCTTTTGCTGAATTAGTTGTTTTTGTAAGCCCAAGGTTAATATCAATTATAGATGCAGATAAAGCAAGTCAAGCAAAACAACTGGTTGGTGATGAATTGCGTGATTTCTTGAATAAATAGGATATAGATATGTTGTTTTCAAGATTAGAAAAGAAAGTTGCTTATAAATACATGTTCGCGAAAAAACGTGGATTTGGTTCTGTGGTTTCATGGGTTTCTTTGATTGGTATTATGTTGGGTGTTGCGACTTTGATAGTTGTGATGTCTGTTATGGGTGGATTTCATGAAACATTACTTTCAAGAATTATCGGTATGAACGGGCATGTTGTTGTTTATCATCAGGGCGGGACAATTTCTGATTATGATTTCTTGATTGATAAAATGCGTCAAAACAAAGTCGTTGAAAAATATGCTACATCTATTGTTCCAATTGCCGAAGGTCAAATAATGGCTTCTGCCAAAGGTAATAATTCAGGCGCAATTGTTCGTGGTATTCGTATGCCTGATTTAAAAGCCAAAACATCAAATGGAACAAGAATTTATGGTAAAAGTTTAGATAATGTCAAAGATGGCGAATTGATTATAGGTGCGTCTTTATCACGTTCTTTGCGTATTACATCTGGGGACAAAGTATCTTTGATTTCTGCAAATGGTGGAACTGCAACGCCTTTTGGAACAATGCCAAGAATTATGGCATATCCTGTGGTTTCTTCGTTCTTTATGGGAATGTATGAATATGATTCTGGTTATATATTTATGCCATTAGAAACAGCACAAAAATATTTGAATATTGAAAATTCTATTACACATATTGATTTGTTTTTAACTGATGCAGAACAAAGTGAAAAAGTGGTAAGTGCGCTGGATACTTTATTGCCAGATGGATTTATTGTTCGTGATTGGCGTGATTTAAATCGTGGTTTTGTTGGTGCTTTGAAAGTAGAATCAAGTGTTATGTTTTTGATTTTATTATTGATAGTCATAGTTGCTGCATTTAATATAATTTCTTCACTTGTTATGTTGGTAAAAGATAAAAACAAAGATATTGCAGTTATGCGAACATTTGGTGTTTCACGCAAATCTATGATGAAAATATTTATTTTATCTGGAACAAGTATTGGAATCATAGGTTCTTTGCTTGGAACAATACTGGGGGTTGTAATTGCAACATATATTGAACCAATAAGAAAATTTTTCCAATTTATCACAGGACATGATTTATTCCCTGCCGAATTATATTCGTTGTCTGAATTACCATCTAAATTGGTTCCATCATCTGTGATAAGTATAGCGGTTATTGCAATTGCTTTGGCTTTCTTGGCTACTTTATATCCAGCATGGAAAGCATCAAACACAGACCCAGTAGAAACATTAAGAAACGAATAGGATGGACACAATGGCAAGTATATTAAATTCTTTATCTAAAATATCAAAAAAAGATGTCGTGTTGTCTGTTCGCGATATTAAAAAAGTTTTTATTGAAGGTGGACAACCTTTAAAGGTTTTGCGTGGTGGTGGTTTTGATTTATATCGTGGTGAAATTGTTGCTTTGGTTGGACAAAGTGGTTCTGGAAAATCTACTTTATTACAATGTGTTGGAATGTTGGATAAACCAACCAGTGGCGATATATTTATAAATGGTATGCCAACAGATAAAATTGCAGAAGAAACCCGCACAATGTTGCGCAGAAAGAAATTAGGTTTTGTATATCAAAAACATAATTTATTATCTGATTTTACAGCACTTGAAAATGTTGTTTTACCAATGTTAGCAAATGGAATAGAAGAAGATGTTGCTAATAGTCGTGCAATTAAATTATTGCGTGCAACAAATGTGGCGCATCGTGCAATACATTATCCTGGGGAAATGTCTGGTGGTGAACAACAAAGAACAGCAATAGCACGTGCAATAGCAAATAATCCTGAAATATTATTGGCTGACGAACCAACAGGCAGTTTGGACCCAGACAATGCAAATGCTGTGTTTGATATGTTATTAAATTTGGTGCGTAAAAATAAAATGTCTATGTTATTTGTGACACATGATATGAATTTGGCAAAAAAAGCAGATAGAATTATTACTATCAAAGATGGTATAGTAAAATAATAAACAAAAAAGGGAGAGAGAAATGAAACAAAATTCAGAACATAAGAAAAATTCTGTATACGGCGTAATTGGTATGATTGCGTTGTTTTTAGTTGGTGGTATGTTTGGTTATATAATAAATGGTTCAAACCATATAAATCATTCTGTCATGACAGAACAACAATGTATAAGTTTATCAAATAAAATTACAAATGCTGTACAATGGGGTAAATATGATGAACTTGAAAAATTAAATAAAATCTTTTCTGAAAATTGTAATGATAGAGATTTCAGAGAACAACCAAAACCAGTTGTTGCAGAAGAAAAACATGTAAAAATGCCAACAACAACTTGTGAAGCAGTTGAAAAATTATTGGGTAAACGCCTTGAAGATTTTAAAGAAGATTCAATAAACGCACAAGACCACGTAGAACGTGCAAAAATCTTTGCTAATTTATCAGAACGCGGATGTGCTGTGAA
>JAFZIM010000052.1 GCA_017554365.1 Alphaproteobacteria bacterium
ACACTGGTGATGTTGTTAACAAAGAAAAGCTGGCGTCCGAAATGACGCGTCCGACTGAATATGCCGGCAGCAGCGAAAAGAAAAGCAAATAATTAAAATTTAAAGGTTTTAATCATGTTGATGCCAAATAAAACAAAATTTCGCAAACAGCACAAAGGTCGTATTCACGGGGTCGCCAAAGGTGGCAGTGAATTGGCGTTTGGTTCGTTTGGATTGAAAGCAATGTCTCCTGAACGTGTGACAGCACGTCAGATAGAAGCAGCACGTCGTGCTATTACTCGTCACATGAGACGTCAGGGTAAATTATGGATTCGTATTTTCCCAGATGTTCCAGTGACTGCGAAACCAGGTGGTGTTCGTATGGGTAAAGGTAAAGGTGCTGTGGAATACTGGATTTGCCGTGTAAAGCCAGGCCGCATTATGTTCGAAGTTGATGGTGTTAAACCAGAAATCGCACGTGAAGCATTCGCATTGGCTGCTGCTAAATTGCCAGTAAGGACAAAAATCGTAGAACGCAAGATGAACTAATAATACAAGTGCAAAAGGTTAGAAGATATGGCGGAAAAGAAAGTAAATAAAACAGCCGAAAAAGATGCTTTGACAAAGGATTCTTTGCAAAGCAAATTGGTTGATTTGAAAAAAGAACAAATGAATCAACGCTTTCAACTGGCTGCGGGTCAATTACCAAAAACACATGTTTTGCGTAAAACTCGTCGTGAAATTGCACGTGTAAAGACCAAGTTGAATGCGGTAAAATAACTAAAACTTTGACTTTTGGTTTTTTTAGGTTAAAATTAAGGGTCAAAAACAAGAAAATAAGGACTAAGTTATGCCAAAACGTATACTGCAAGGAACCGTAAAAAGTACAGCAAATGACAAAACTGTCGTTGTAGAAGTAGAACGTCGTTTTCGTCATCCTTTGTATGGAAAGTTCGTGAAGCAGAATAAAAAATACAAGGCACACGATGAAAACAACGAATATAAAGTTGGTGAAATCGTTGCGATTGAAGAACATCGTCCTATTTCCAAGACAAAAACTTGGATTGTAAAAGGTCGTGTTGGGGTCAGCAAAGACACATCTGTCAATGTTGATTAAGAATAGGTGGGTTTTTTGAGGTCTTGAATTTAATTTAATAATTCAAGGCAGTCGAAACCCGTTAACAAAGCAGCAGGGGATTGCCTTGCTTGCAGGATTAAGGAAAAAAGTTATGATACAAAATGAAACAGTTATGACAGTTGCAGATAACTCTGGTGCACGTAAAGCAATGTGTATCAAAGTTTTGGGCGGTTCTCATCGTCGTTATGCAACAGTTGGCGACAAAATCGTGGTCGCTATTAAAGATGCCATTCCACGTGGCAAAGTGCAAAAAGGAACTGTTCAACGCGCTATTATCGTAAGAACAAAGTTCCCAGTTAAACGTCCAGATGGTTCTATCATTCGTTTTGATGATAATGCTGTTGTTTTGATTAACAAAAACAATTTCGAACCAATTGGAACACGTATTTTTGGACCAATCGCACGTGAAGTTCGTCGTAAATATGACGTTCAAAAAATTGTGTCTTTGGCACCAGAAGTAATATAATACTTTTGACTAAAATAAAAGGTTAAGACATGAAAATTAAGAAAGGCGACGAAGTCGTAGTTATTTCGGGAAAATACAAAGGCGTCAAAGGTAAAGTATTACAAGCACGTCCAAGTGAATCCCGTGTAGTGGTTGAAGGTGTAAATCGTCATAAATGGCACATCAAACCAACACAAGAACAACCAGGTCATATTGTAGACCGCGAAGCACCTATACATGTATCCAATGTTGCTTTGATTGATCCAAAAACAAAGAAAGCAACACGTGCTGGATTTAAAATGGAAGGTGATAAAAAGATTCGCGTTTCTAAAAAATCTGGAACAGAAATCTAAACCAAATGATTCCGCTGTTACGGAATTGATAACGAAAAGGTAAATAAAATGCAAAGCAGATTGCGTGAAATATACGAAAAAAATGTTGTACCTGAATTAGTAAAAGAATTCGGATACACAAATATGTTTGCAGTTCCAAAATTGTCCAAAATCGTTTTGAATATGGGCGTTGGCGAAGCTGTATCAGATAAAAAGAAATTAGATTCTGCTGCTGCTGATTTGACAGCAATTGCAGCACAAAAATCAATTATCACACATGCAAAGAAATCTATTGCTACATATCGTTTACGCGAAGGTCAAGCAATTGGTACAAAAGTAACTTTGCGTGGTAAAAGAATGTATGATTTCTTGGATAAATTAATCACAGTGGCTTTGCCACGTGTAAAGGACTTCCGTGGATTGTCAAAATCTAAATTTGATGGTCGTGGAAATTATGCATTCGGTATCAAAGAACATTTGATATTCCCAGAAATTTCTGTTGATAAGATTGATGCTATCCGTGGTATGGATATCGTTATTGTTACAACAGCAAAAACAGATGATGAAGCTCGTGCATTGCTGACAAAAATCGGCTTGCCATTGGTTTTGAAATAATATAAGGAAATAAAGATGGCTAAATTAGCGTTGATAAACAAACAAAAGAAACGTGAAAAATTGGTCGCACAATATGCAAAAAAGCGCGAATCAATTAAAGCAAAGATGTCCGTAAATGCAACACCAGAAGAACGTATGGAAGCCATGAAAAAATTGGCTAAGTTGCCTCGCAACGCAAATCCAACACGTTTGCATAATCGTTGCTCTATCACAGGTCGTGCACGTGGTTATTCCCGCATGTTCGGTTTGTGCCGTCAACAAGTTCGCACTATGGCGTCAGAAGGAAAATTACCAGGTGTACGTAAATCCAGCTGGTAAGATTAAGTTAAACAAGCAAGCTGTGGACAATGCAGCCCAAGCGCAGAAGTAAAATTCTGCAAAACAAGGAGTAAAATATGTCACTTTCACATCCAATCGGAGATATGGTTACCCGCATTCGCAATGGTCAAAATGCAGGTAAAGAATTCGTCGCCGTTCCAAACAGCAAATTACGTGCTGCAGTATTGGCGGTTTTGAAAGACGAAGGTTTCATAACAGATTTTCGCAAAGAACAAATTGATGAAACACGCGCAAATTTGGTTATTGAATTAAAATACGTTAATGGTAATGGTGCAATCCAAGAAATTACAGCCGTTTCTAAACCAGGACGTCGTGTATATTCTGGCAGTGCAAAAATGCCACGCGTTTTGAACGGGTTGGGTATCGCTATCGTATCCACACCAAATGGTGTTATGACTGATCACAAAGCACGCTTGATGAATGTCGGCGGTGAAATATTGTGCAAAGTTATCTAATAAAAGGAAATCGTTATGTCTCGTGCAGGAAAATATCCAGTAGAAATTAAAAATGGCGTATCGGTTGAATTAACAGATAAAGCCGTAGTTGTAAAAGGACCAAAAGGCGAAATGCATGTTTCTTTGGAAACTAAAAATGCTAATTTGGTTAATATCAAAGTTGAAGATGGTCATGTTGTTGTCACACCTAAAGATGCAGAAGAAAAAGCATCTCGTGCTATGTGGGGAACAATGACTCGTAATATTAAATCAGCTGTTAAAGGTGTTTCAGAAGGTTTTTCAAAACCTATGTATATGAAAGGTGTTGGTTATAAAGCATCTGTCAAAGGTAACATCTTTACATTGGTTGTTGGATTTTCTCATGATGTAGTTATGGAAATCCCAGCTGGTTTGACAGTTACAATGGGTGAAACACCAACAGAATTTACAATTTCAGGTATTGATAAAAATTTGTTGGGACAATTTGCTGACAAGATTCATAAAATCCGTAAAGCAGACCCATATAAAGGTAAAGGTATCTTCTATAAAGACGAATATGTCCGTCGTAAAGAAGGCAAGAAGAAATAATAAAACAATATAGTTTCCGCTGTTACGGGAACTGAAAAAAAGGAAAAACAAAATGTTAAGACATTTATCTTCTGAAGAAAGACGTACATTGGCAAATCGCGGTGCGTTGAAAAGAAAGAATCCTGGCAAAATTCGTTTGTCAGTATTCAGATCTGCTCGTCATATTGAAATTCAAGCTATTGATGATGTAAAAGGTCACACATTGTGTGCAGCATCTTCAAAAGAAAAAGATTTCAAGGGCAAAGGTTGGAATATCGCTGGTGCTGAAATGGTTGGCAAATTATTTGCTGAACGTGCAGTTAAAGCAGGTATCAAAGACAATTGTTATTTTGATCGTGGTCGTTATTTATACCATGGTCGTGTAAAGGCCTTGGGCGATGCAGTTCGCGCAAACGGAATCAATATTTAATCTAGGAGCAAAATACAATGGCACGTTATGATGATAAAAAATTACAATCAGATAATTTGGTAGATAAATTAGTTTCTATCAACCGCGTTTCAAAAACAGTGAAGGGTGGACGTAATATGTCTTTCTCTGCATTGGTTGTTGTCGGGGATAAATCTGGTATGGTTGGTTTTGGTAAAGGTAAAGCATTGGAAGTCCAAGCCGCCGTTCAAAAAGCAACAAAAGCTGCAAAAGCAAAAATGATTCGCGTTCCTTTGAAAGAAGGTCGTACATTACACCACGATAGTTCTGCTAAATATGGCGCAAGTAAATTGGTTGTTCGCAGTGCTGTTCCAGGTACTGGAATCATCGCTGGTGGTGCTTTGCGTGCAGTATTTGAATGTTTGGGCGTTCAAGACGTTGTTGTTAAATCACAAGGTTCAAATAATCCAAACAATATGATTCGTGCTGCTTTCTTGGCTTTTTCTAAAATGAATTCTCCAAAAAGTGTTGCTGCACGTCGTGGCAAATCAGTTGGTGAAATCATTGCTGGCCGTGATGGTAAAAAAGTAGAAGTTCAAGAAGAAGCAAAATAAAAAAGTAAAACCGAGTACATAATCTTGAATTATGTGCGACAAGGACTATATCATAGTCATAGGACAAAAAGGAAAAAGAAATGAAATTAAATGCTTTGATGGATAATTTTGGTGCACGTAAAGATGTTAAACGCGTTGGTCGCGGTATGGCATCTGGATATGGTAAAACATCTGGTCGTGGTAACAAGGGTCAGAAATCTCGTTCTGGTTCTCGTAAACAAGCCACATTCCAAGGTGGACAAATGCCAATTTTGCGTCGTTTCCCAAAATTTGGATTTAATAATCCTTTTGCAAAAACTTATGCAACTATCAATTTAGGCGATATTGAAAAATTCATCGCTTCTGGCAAAATTGATGCTAAGAAAGAAATCACATTAGATTCTTTGTTCGAAGCAAAAATTTTGAACCGCAAATTAGATGGTTTGAAAGTTTTAGCCAAAGGCGAAATCAAATCTGCTGTTAATATCGTTGCAGACAAATGGTCAAAAGCCGCAGAAGCTGCAATCGTAAAAGCAGGTGGAAAAATTCAATCTAAATAATCAATAAACAATACACCCATGGTTTTTTAATCTTGGGTGTATAAATCAAAAGATTAAATCGCATGAAATTCTTGAAAAATATTTTTAGCAATTTAACTGATTTACAAAAACGTATCTTGTTCACATTGGGTGCTTTGATTGTATATCGTATTGGTTCATTTATTCCATTACCAGGTGTTAATGCAAGTGCAGTTTTGCATTTATTTAATGGTGATAATGGCATTATGGGTATGTTCGATATGTTTTCAGGCGGTTCTTTGTCTCGTATGTCAGTATTGGCTTTGAATATTTTCCCATACATTTCAGCATCAATCGTTATACAATTATTGACAGCGACCAGTAAATCTTTGACAGATTTAAGAAAAGAAGGTGAATCTGGACGTATTAAAATCAACCAATATACACGTTATTTGGCTGTGTTGTTGGCTGTGGTTCAAGGTTGGGCGGTTGTTCGTGGTTTGGAATCTATGGCACCAGTTAATGGTATTTCTGCGGTTGCTAATCCTGGATTTGCATTTGAATTATCAGCGATAGTTGCGTTGGTTGGTGGAACTGTGTTTATCATGTGGTTGGCTGAACAGGTCACAGCACGTGGTGTAGGGCAGGGTGCATCATTATTGATTTTTGCAGGTATCGTTGCAGAAGTTCCTGGTGGAATTGCTAAATTATTTTCTTTGATACGTGTTGGTCAAATGTCCCCAGCAATGATAGCTTTGGTATTGGGCTTTGTTGTTGGCATAGTTGCATTGATAGCATTTATGGAACAGGCACAACGTCGTATTCAAATCTTGTATCCACGTCAGGCGATGGCGAATGGTGCAATGAACACAAACGTTTCATATTTACCAATTAAAATCAATATGTCAGGTGTTATGGGACCTGTGTTTGCATCAAGTATTATGATGTTGCCAGCATTCGTTCAAAGGTTTGTGCAAAGTGATAATTTAATGGTTCAAAATATATTGGGCTTCTTTACATACGGAACTTGGTCATATATGGTATTATTTACATTATTGATAGGGTTCTTTGCATATTTCCAGACAGCAGTTGTATTTAATTCAGAAGAAACAAGTACAAATTTAAAGAATGCTGGGGGATATATACCTGGGGTTCGTCCTGGTGAAGCAACCATGCATTATCTTGATGATATTGTTTCAAGAACAACTGCGATTGGCGTTGTTTATTTGATAGTAGTTTGTGTTTTACCAATTTTATTAAATACACATGGCAAAATGCCATTGATGATTGGTGGAACAAGTGTTTTAATCGTGGCAGGTGTTGTATTGGATACAATGAACCAAATAAAATCATATTTGGTTGAAAAACAATACACAGGTGTCGTGACTAATACACAAAAGAAAGGTCGTTTCCGTAATTAATCGGGAATATAAAGAATTTGATTTTTTGGATATAGTATTATAAAATAATTATCGCAAAAAATCAGAAACATTCAAAAAACGTGTGGATTTTGGATGTTGAAATGGTGGGTGGCAACACCCGAAGAAAATAACAAAAAAGGAAAATAAAAGATGGCACGTATAGCAGGTGTTAACATTCCAAGTGAAAAACGCATTGAAATTGCGTTGCAATACATTCATGGTATTGGGCCGGCTAAATCAGCACAAATTTGTTCTGCATTGAAATTGAAAGACGGATTGCGTGCAAAAGATTTAACTGACGAGGATGTTATCAAAATTTCAAATTACATTGAACAAAATTTCAAAGTAGAAGGTGATGTTCGTCGTGAAGTTGCAATGAATATTAAACGTTTGCAAGATTTAAAAACATATCGCGGCATACGTCATCGTAATCGTTTACCAGTTCGCGGTCAACGCACACAAACAAACGCAAGAACCCGTAAAGGAAAACGCGTTGTTGTTGCAGGTTCAGCGACCAAGGGTAAATAAAGTTTAATTGGGTAGAGATTAACACGATAGTTAATTGAAGACATCTAATAAAAGGAAATTATAATGGCAGTTACAAAATCAAAGAAGAAAGTTGTAAAGAAAGTATCACATGGTATTGCACATGTGGTTGCAACAAATAATAATACACGTATCACAATCACAGACCAAAGCGGTGCAGTTTTGACATGGGCAACCGCTGGGGCTAATAATTTCAAAGGTGCAAAAAAATCAACACCATACGCAGCAACAGTAGTAGCAGATGCAGTTGGTAAAAAAGTTGCTGAAATGGGTATGAAAACAATCGATGTTTTAATGCGCGGTATTGGTCAGGGTCGTGAATCTGCGGTTCGTGGTTTAGCAAATGCAGGATTGATTGTTCAATCTATTACAGACACGACACGTATTCCACACAACGGGTGCCGTCCAAAGAAAGTTCGTCGTGTTTAATAAATACAATACCGCCGTTTTGGCGGTATTTTTTTATAAAATTTTATAAAAATATCTTGATATAAAAAAATATTTTTTTTACACTATTACACAAGTTAATGGAAGGAATCTTTGAAAATCAAAAGTTTAGTTAGATTTTTGATGCTTGTTATTGCTTGCAATGTGTCAGTGCAAGCCGTTTTTGCTGATGATTTTGATGCTGAGGTTTTTTTAAATAGCTTAGAATTAAATCCACGACGTTGTTTTGGGGGTGGGCAGATATACGGCGAAGGTGGTGTTGGTTGTGCACAATGTCCAGGAGGCCAATCGGCTTCAAATGGTATCGATGAATGTTTTGCAAATTGTAAGAATGCGGAATTTATTTCGCTTGGTGACGTATGTAGCGGGGATCCTAGTTGTGCTGCATCTATTACCGTTTTTATTATTTCTAAAAATTTATGTCAAAAATGTAAAGCGGGTGACAATAAATATTATTTAGAAAACAGATGTGTTTCAGCAACTGATTGTAATAATAATAACATGGTTGCTAATACGGTACTCGAAGACGATATTAATGTTGGTGTTTGTGAACCATGTGCCTCGGATCAATGTCGCAGTGGTAATGAATGTAAAGCCACCGATACAAATATACACAAACACAGTACTGATGGTATTTGTGTTGAATGTAGTGATAATCAATGTTTTAATGTCGATACTAATGTATGTATGGATTTGGACTCAACAGATATTATAAACAATAGAATGTATCGTGATACAAACGGAAATTGTGCTGCATGCGAAGGTTATACTGTTCCTCAAATTCCTAGACGTGCAAACGGTCCGGCATGTGTGACGCAGGAGCAGTGTAAAGACGGATATGGTATGCTTGAAGTTTCAGGTATAGACAACGCAAGATGTGGAAAATGTGAGAAACTTAGTGCAGTTCCTGAATTTCCTGATGTTGACCCTGGTGAATATACATTAACAATTTATAAAAAAGAAACAGGAAGTGATAGGTATGTTTTTGCGAATCATCAATGTTGGGCTACAAATCCAAAAAAAGGAGGTTTCGCATATAAGTATATGAAACCCGACGGACTTGGCAATTGGATTGCAGAGGATGATGTAAGCAAAATTGGTGAAACCAAAACAGGTTGTGTCGACCCGGAAAGACCTGTATGGGTGGTTGATGGATTATATTATGATATATATTATTGGCCAGAACATTTTGAATGTGGAACATGTGTAAATGGAATTTGGGAGGAGGATAGCGCACATGCTGGTGGATGGAAATGCACATTATGTGAATCAGGTAAGATTCCTTTTGGTGCATGTAAAACATGTGCAGATTTAAATATGAATGCTGGTTGTAGTGTTGATTCTACCACAGGTCGATTAATAGGTGTACCACTTGGCGGATATTATTTTGAAAATGATGGAAGCAGGTCTTCCGCCCCATTATTTTGTGCGAAAACCGCTGGTGACGGTACGGACATGTGTTGGACGGGGGATAACAATAATAATACTTGTACCCCATGTGATTTAAATAATACAGTAGTAAGCCCAAGAACTGCAACTGATGGTCGTCCGTATAATGAAAAGACAAATGCCACTTGTTCTGAAGGTTATTATATTAACAATGGTACATGTACTGTATGTCTTGGTGCAGGTAAGGGTTGGTATAAAAATGTAGATGGTAGTGGTGAACATCTGTTTTGTGATGATGCTTTTGAAAATGGTTTTTTAGCATATAAATGTGTTAATGATTTAATCAACAACTATTATCGCGGTAATTGTGATAATGCCGGGGGAATTTCGTATAATAAATGGATAGCCCTGAATGAAGAAAACTTGAAACAAGTCATTAATGCGACAAATGTGAATGTTAATAGTTTTATGCAGCAAGGAAAAGATCTTGGATATTTAGATGCAAATGATAAAACAATTAAAATGTGTACTTTACAAAATTTGGGGGTAGATAATAATGGCTTGGGTGCGGATGTGTGGGATGGTATAGGTATTGGATTACAAGAGATAGATGGAAATTCTGGGACCTTGCTTTATATAGATAGAGGGTGTTTCAAATGTAAGGAAGGATATGGATCTACAACTGACTCAGATTTACCAAATCTTTGTAAGAAATGTCCTAGCAATCAAGGCCCTATATTTATAGGAAATGGGGATAATAAATACAAACGTCCAACAGCCGCCGAAGAAAATAAAGGATATTATGGTTGTAGTCCTTCATGTAAATTTGAAGGTTGGGGAAAATATAATAATGAATGTGTATTGTGTTCAGATAAAGGAATGCAATCCATAGCAGGTTCAGAATATAATATTTGTCAAGCATGTCCAAAAGGAACAGGTTGGAATGAAGGATCTAAGACGTGTGGGGATTGTCCTAGTGATTCACCTTCGTATAATGGGAAATGTTTGGATTTTACAGGTTTGAAAAAAGAAATTTGTGATCCTAATGGTGCAAATTGTTCATCTAATAACCCTTTTTATATTGAAGCTGGTCAAATTAAATTTAGAAACGATTACCAAATAGATGAAAATGGTAATATTCAATATAAAGGTACGGGTAAAGATAACCCGCACAGATACGAAGCGGCTAAGAGTACAGACGGAAAGTATTATTGGGTGCCTTGTCGCGGGGGTAGTGATAATAATCTTAGTTATTCATGTTGTTATGAAGGTAAAAGAGTAAGACAAACAGATAATACGAGATTTGTATTACCTGGAATGGCATGTACAAAAGATAGTAGAAATAATACTAAATCGACTTTACTTTGTGATGATGTTAACCCTGGTTTTGTGAGAGGCGAATCCGAATATCCAGATATTGATAGTTCATATAATATGGAAAATCTGACCAGTTTTATAGTAAATAGAGTTTGTAATAAACGTGTTGGTATTTCTAATTTATGCGATAATAATAATTGTATTGTTATACCAGAATGGTTGAAAGTGGAAAGTTTATCAACAAAATATTTGGATTATACCGGTAAAAGCGGTATGTCAAATTCTAGCCCTACTAGACCTGGAAAAACATAAAATATTATAAATATATTGACTTGTCATATTTTTTGATTTAAAATATCCCAGCACATTGTGAAAGATGTGTGCCGTGTGGCGAAAATAATAAACTAAGCCCTATGGAGTGTTTAAATGATAGAAAAAAACTGGATGACTTTAATAAAGCCAAAAAAATTGAATATTAAAGTCGATGAACATAATCCTAATATTGCAACATTAATCGCAGAACCTTTGGAAAAAGGTTTCGGTTTGACATTGGGAACAGCATTACGTCGTGTATTGTTGTCTTCTTTACAGGGTTGTGCCCCTATCTATGTCAAAATTGATGGTGTTCAACACGAATTCAGCAGTTTGTCTGGTGTTCGTGAAGATATTACGGATATTATTTTAAATTTAAAAGGGGTTTATTTCAAAGCCCTTACCGAAGGTCAACACAAAGCAACATTGAAAGTTAAAAATACAAATGCTGGTGGCGATATGGTTGTCACAGCAGGTATGATTGAAACTTCTGGTGCTGTCGAAGTAATGAACAAAGATGCTGAAATTTGCACTTTGGACGTTGGTGCTGAATTTAATATGGAAATCACATTGGGTTCAGGCCGTGGTTATGTCCCTGCAAGTGCTAATGCAACAGATTTGCCTTTGGGAACTATACCGGTTGATTCAATTTATTCTCCTATTTTAAATGTGGCTTCTTCCGTTACTCAGACCCGTGTCGGTCAAAGTACAGATTATGATAAATTGGAATTGTCAGTTAAAACAAATGGTTCTGTATCTCCAGAAGATGCGATTGCTTTTGCAGCCCGTATTTTGACAGACCAATTAACTGTATTCATCAATTTTGAAGATCCTGCACAAATCGGTGCTGGTGAAGAAGACGAAAATGCAAAAGATGTTTTGCCTTTCGATCCACAATTGTTAAAACGTGTAGAGGAACTTGAATTGTCTGTTCGTGCAAATAATTGCTTGAAAAACGATAAAATTAGTTGGTTGGGCGAATTAGTTCAAAAGACAGAAGCTGATATGTTGAAAACACCTAATTTCGGCCGTAAATCTTTGAACGAAATCAAAGCTCAATTGGAAGCAATGGGATTGTCATTAGGTATGGAAGTACCAGGATGGCCACCTGAAAATGTTGCAGAATTGGCAAAAAAATATGAAGACCCTTATAAATAAGGAAAATCAAAAACCATAATACTGAAAGATTTTTTCTTTCAGGTTATGGGGTCTCAGTTGAATCCCTGACGTGTCAGGGCAGAAACAAACATAAAGGAGTAATCAATGAGACATATGAAAGCAGGTCGTACATTCAATCGCGACACTAATGCCCGTAAAGCCATGTTTATTGGTTTGGCAAAAAATTTGATTGAAAAAGAACAAATTAAAACAACTTTACCAAAAGCAAAAGATTTACGCAGCGTCGTGGAAAAATTGATTACCCGCGCAAAAGTTGATTCTGTTGCTAATCGTCGTAATACTGCATCTGAATTGGGAAACAATTCTGCCAAAGCAGTTAAAAAATTATTCGATGTATTGGGCCCAAGATATGCAAAACGCCCTGGTGGTTATACACGCGTTTTGAAAGCAGGTTTCCGTTATGGCGATGCTGCTCCAATGGCTATTATCGAATTGGTTGACCGCGACGAAAATGCAAAAAAAGTTGCACCAAAAGTAGTTGCTGCTGAAACAATTGAAGAAGTTGCAAAAGATGAAGTTAAAAAAACAACTGCACCAAAAGCAACAAAAGCAAAAGTTGAAAAGAAAGCAGCTGCACCAAAAGCAGCAAAAGCAGGAACAAAATCCGTTGCTGTAAAACGTCGTGCTACTGGTAAATAATCAATTTGCCAAAAATTAAACCGCCCAATTGGGCGGTTTTTTTATTTAATATATTTTTTATTTTTCGTTTCCAAGCAAAGATTTTCTGATTTTTATTTGAATTCTTATATCACGAAGAATTCTTTTATTTATTGGTTGTATTCCTGTTTTGTATATTGAACCATCTGGGAATAAATACGCAACCGGCTGTTTTTCTTTGTTATAATATTCAATAATTGTTGTTGATAATGTATAATCTGCCTTTTTTGGTACGTAAAAATATTCAAATAACATAGTGTAAGCATTTGGATTTGGAAATTGCTGTGTTGGAATTGCACCATCTTCGCTGATACTTAATACTTTGCCATTTATAGAATATATTGGTAATGCTGTCTGTTTAGCATGTGCAAAAGAATCACAAAAATGTGAATTTAAATGTGCTAAATCTGCTTTATAAACATTTTTTCTTAATCTTGTCATATTATTTATACCTCTTTTTTTAGGGCAAGCCGACATAAACTAGCACTAAAAAAATGCTATGTCAAATAAGTTAGTTAATTTTTTTTTGTTTTTTTTGTATTTTTTTTATAAAAGCACTTGTCAAAAAATGTATGTTATGATAAAATTATTCCAAAGGTTAAGGAGTATTTTATGAAAAAATTGTTAATTTTACCTGTGTTAATCGCTATGTGTATGGCGGATTTCGGCGCTTTTGCTGCTGCACCACGTGGTGGAAGAACTGGCGGAACACCTGCTGCATCAAATGCTGGTGGTAATGTCAAAGCTGCTCGTGCTGCTAAACAAAACACCCAGGTCAAACCAGGAACAGCATCTGGTAAAGCAACTAGTGGTACAACAGGCAACAAAACATCAGGTTCTAATACTGGTAGTCAAAAGAATAGTGCGCCTGCTGCATCAAATGCTGGTGGTAATGTCAAAGCTGCTCGTGCTGCTGCTACACAGAAAGTGTTGAATACTGGAACAAAAATTGCACAGAAAACAGAAAATACTGTGGTACCTAAAGAATGTCAGGACGCATATTATGGCTGTATGGATACATTCTGTATGTTGGATAATACATCAGGTGGTCGTTGCCAATGTAGTGACAGAAGTAAAGATTTAAACCCATTATTGGACGAAATTACAAAAATCGACCAAATTGCTTATACAATGGCTACCGAAGGTGTAGAAAGATTGCAAATGGGTGAAAATGCAGAACAGGTTATTGCGATGGCAAAAGCAGCAGGTGCAAAGGTTTCATCTACAGATAACAGTTTGGGAATTCAAAGTGCAGACGATTATGCTGCTAATGCTGGTAAAAACAAAAAATCAACAAGAAAAGAATTGGATTTAAATGCATTCAAAGTGGGTGTATTTGATGACGATGATGATGTTTTTGGTGAAGATGAAAAATCAGAAGCCGAAAAGAAAGCAGAAGTTTTGGAAGACAGCATGGCAAATAAACTTGGTGATGATTTACGTTCTGCTGCAAATAAACTTTGTGTTGAACAAATGCCAAAACAATGTGTAGATTCAACATCTATGTTGCAATTGGCTTATACACAAAAAATTAAATCAGATTGTAATGCATACGAAAATTCTTTGAAACAACAAAAGATTGCAAGTAATCAAAAATTGGCTGCTGCTGAAAAAGCATTACGTGAAGCCGCTCTTGAATCTTTTGAAAAAGAAAATAAATATGAATTGGGACCATGTATAACTGAATTTACAAAATGTATCCAAAAAGATGCAGGTTGTGGTGAAGATTATACAGGTTGTACAACTTTGTCTGCAAAAGACAATGTAAGAAACAAAACAGGTCAACAAACAGTTATTCCAGGAACAACTGTTAAAATATCTGTTTCTACATTGGAAGCAATCACAGCAAAGAAATCAATGTGTGAACACATTACAAAACAATGTGTAAAGGCAAACCAAAATGATGCAGTATGGACAGCGTTCTTGAAAAATGTTGCACCTGCATTGAAATCAGCTGAAGAACTTGCAGAAGAAAAGTTACGTTTAGAATGTATACCAAACATTTCTGAATGTTTCCAAAAAGCTTGTGCACAGAAATTTGATCCAAAAGCAAAAGAAGCAAACTATGATTCATGTTTGTCTGATCCTTCTATCGTAAAAGATTTATGTAAGGTAAAATTGGAACCATGTTTGGAAGCAACTGGTGGTTCTTATGCAAATGCTGAATCTTCTTCTTTGTGGAATGGTGTTTTAGCGGCTTTGGGTGCTATGCGTGTTGATGCATGTACAAGTGAAGTAAAAGCATGTTTGGAATCTGATGATGTTTGTGGTAAAGATTACGGTAGATGTGTCGGTTTGGATACAGAATCTATCGGTGAAATGTGCCCAACAGATAAGTTGACTGCTTGTATGGCAAAGAATGAGAATAATGAATCTACTGTACGTGCATATGTTGCAAGAGTTGCACAAGGTATCGCATTAGGTATTGATAGCAATATGCTTACCGTTTGTCAAAAAGCTGCTGATGATGCTATGACAAAGGTTTGTGGTGCAACTGATTCTTGTGAATCTTTGACATTTGATGGCAGAATATTTGCTGATAATTTAAATGTCCAAGTATGTAGAAAAGGTGCTGAGGGTGTGTATGAATGTGCTAATACAGCTGATGGTTTCGATGCCAAATATGTTTTGAATGGTGAAGTAGTTCCAAATATTACAGGCATGTTTGATTTGGCAACTATAACATTCGATACAGAAAATGGTTTTGGTGTTGATACTGGATTGGCCTCTTATACAGAAAAGACCAGTAACGGACGTTATTATACAGGTGATAAATGGGCTGACAGTGTTGCAAAACAATTAAACGCAGCAATAAATGCTAAATGGAATACAATTAAATCTGACCCAACAGTCACATATTGTATGGAAGGTCGTCAAGTCCAAGGTTTTGATAGCAAGAAATTTGGTAAAAAGAATGATAAAGAATCTATACGTTTTCCAAACTTGTTAGACAACAAGAGAGATGTTATGATTTATGCTTTATATAAATCAATGTCTTCTGCATATTCTGATGCATTGGATGGATTACAAGAAAAACGTGAAGCTGCTCAAAAGACCATTGATGATCGTTTAGCAAGAATTGATGGTGCTGGTGAATCAGCTCAGGATAGATTAAATGAAAGTGCATGTCAGAGTGGTTATGCTAGACCTGACCCTAACTGGAATGGTGATAGAAATAAGAGACGTGCTAGAGCATATATAAGACAGCTTGTTGATGTTAATGCATCTTATAATGCGGACACAAATGTATGTACTGCTGAAACAATGCAATATACATGTACTAAATATTTATCACCAAGTTGTAGAATCTTTGACAATGGAACAAAGACAAAGACAAAGACAATACAAATGCATAAATATAACAGAGAGGATGCATTGGGTAGTAATGGTTATACAGCGAAACCAAAAAATCCTGATGAATTCTAAAAAAATGCCCTTCGGGGCATTTTTTATTGGTTGTGAATATTTGTATAAAATATTTTTTATATCCAAATTTTTGATTTATATTTTTTGAAAAATTTTTTATCAAATTTCTTTCTTTTTCACTATAAAAGTGTTTTTTTTAATGCCTTTTTATGTTATAATTTACAAAGATTATAGTAGAGAGATTTTTTCATGCCAAAAATATTTTATGCTTTGTTAATGTTGGTGGTTGTTATGCCTGAAAATGTCAGTGCGGCTGTGAATCGTGCGCGTGCTGGGGCTTCACAAAAAGTTGTTAATGCTGGAACCAAGGTTGCTGCTGCAACTAAATCAAATTTATTAGACAAAGATTGCGAAGAATCTTTCTTTGGTTGTTTAGATGCTTTCTGTGTTGTTGAAAATGTTTCTGGGGGGCGTTGTGTTTGCAGTAATAAACATGCAGATTTGTCAGCACAACTTGATGAAATTTTAAAAATGGACGAAGATGCCTATGCTATATCTACATACGGCGTTGAACATATAAATTTAGGTAAAGCAGCGGATAGCGTTATATCTGCTTCTGAAAAGGCATTTGATAAAGCAAAAAAAGATGCAGAAGACGAAGATTTAACAGAAAAGAAATCTGCTGAACCAGTTAAGAAAAAAACTCTCAGTTTTGATGAATGGAATAAATCTTTTGGTGGTGATGATGACGATGAAGATGAAGAAGAAACTGCATCACTTGATGAAGATGATATTTCAAATAAAAAGGGCGATGAATTATATATTGCCGCTGCAAAAATGTGTTGGACTCAGGTGCCAGATAAATGTAAACCAAAAGAAGAAATGGCAAAAATGCTTTATACACAAAAAATCAAATCTGATTGTGCTGCATTTGAAAATAGTGTAAAGCAGAAAAGAACAGAAAGCACAAATAAACTTGAAACTGCAAAGAAAAATGTTCGTGATGCTGCGTTTGAAAGTTTACAAGCGTCTAATAAATTTGATATGGGACAATGTGCGATTGAATATGTTTCTTGTTTGCGTAAAGATGATATTTGTGGCAAAGATTTAACAAAATGTGTGACGTTGGCTGCAAATGAAAATGTGACAAAAGGCGAATCGGAACAAGTCGAAATCAAAGGCGAATTTTCAAGTATTTCTATTGCTGCTTCTACGATGGATTCTTTGAATGCAAAACGTGCAATGTGTGCCAGTGTGACAGACCAATGTTCTTCGGTTGATAAAGATGAATTGTGGACTTTGGTTTTGAAAAATATCGCACCTGAATTAAAGAATGCAGAATTAATTGCTGAATCTGATTTACGTGGTAATTGTTTAACAAATATTTCTGAATGTTATTTGAAAGCATGTAAAGATAATATGGACCCAAAAGATCCTGATGGTTCATACGATATGTGTTTGGCAAGACCAGACAATTATAAATCTTTCTGTAAAGTTCAATTAGAACCATGTTTGGCTGCAACAGGTGGTTCGTATGATGATCCTGATTCATCAACTTTGTGGCGTGGGGTTTTAGCAAAATTAGCTGCAATGCGTGTTGATGCATGTACTGATGAATTTAAATCTTGTTTACAAAGTGAAGACAGATGTGGCGAAGATTATTCACAATGTATTGGTCTTGACAATGATGATGTTGCGAAATTATGTCCAGAAGATAAATTGCCTGCATGTTATAAAGAATACAATGGGAAAGTTGAAAGTGTTAATGAAACACTTGAAAGAATTGCCCAAGGTGTCATGTTAAATGTTGATAATGGTTTGTTGGCTGCATGTGAAAATGCTATCAATGAAGCAATGGTCAAGGTTTGTGGTGATGCTGAAAATTGTAATAAATTGGCAGTTGATAGTGGTATTGGTTCAAGAACTTTGAAATTAGAATATTGTGAAACAACTGACGAAGGTTATGTAAATTGTAAACAAGATGTTGGTTTAATTACAGATATTGAATTGGGTAAAACAACACGTGATTCTAATTTAAAAACTACCAAGCATGATATTCATTTCTTTTCAGGTGTATATCGTGGTGTGATAGATTGGAGTGCTATATCAGTCAATGATGATGTTAGTGGTATTACAGATTATGATGAATATGCTGAAAAAGCGGCTGATAGTTTAAAGAATATGAATGAAGATGAAAAAACAAGAATTAAATCTGAAATTGGTTCATTAGCCAGTGCTATTAAGAATGCAATATCTGCTGTAGAATCTGATCCAAAAATTCAATTCTGCACCACAGGTCGTCAGGTTGAAGGTTTGGCGAATGATGAAGGATTTACACAAAAAATAGGCAAGGGTAATAATCCTTCTTTCCCAAATATTACACAAACTATGCGTAATATGATTGTGAATTCTGCATTACAGCAAGCACGTGAAAATTACAATAAAAAATTGTCTGAATTGGAAAAGCAGGAAGCCGAAGAATCACAAGGTTTGGCAAGCCGTATTGCACAAATCAGTGGTGAAAATGAAAAAGTTGTGAAGCAAGATATGGCAAGAAAAGCATGTATTGCTTTGGCTGAAAAAGATAAACTTGGTGAATCTGTTGGTAGTTCCGTGAAGAAAGCGATTGAACGTGTTTCTGGTAGCGATGGTAAATTAACAGGACATAGTGCTGAATCTTCTTATAATTACAAAAGAAGTATTACTACTACATTTAATTTGGAAGATATGATTTGTCATAAATGTATCAGAACACAACATTGTGAAAAGACAAAAACAAGTTATTGTAAACAATGGGGTGAAGAAGTAGAAACCTGTGAAGACATACATTATTAAAGATGAAAAATATTTTGAAATTCTTATTGTTAGCAATTGTATGTTGCATGTTTAATGCAGATGGTTTCGCTGCACGTGCACCTGTGAAATCAAGCAATCAAAATAAACCTGTACAAAAAGCACGTGCTGCTTCGGGTCAAAAGGCAATAAATTTAGGAACAAAAATTCAGGTTGCAACAACCACATCTTCGCCATGTCAGGAAAAATACGATGCGTGTATGGATACTGGGTGTGTGATGGATAATGATTCCGGTGGTCGTTGTTTGTGTTCTGATCAATACAAAGATTTAAGTGATAAATTAGAAGAATTAAAAAAGAAAGATGCTGATACTTACAAAATCGCAAATATTGCCAAAGCAAGCATAGAAGATGGCGAAGATGTTGATGAAGCCATGGATTCCATCTTTGGTGATGAAGAAAGTGATTTCGATGTTAGCCCGGCTTCATCAGGTGCAACTGGGGATAAATTGCGTGCAGAAATGCATAATATTTGTATTGAAAAAATACCTGAATGTAAATTGCAATTTGTTTTGGTTAAAAATATGTATATTCAGAAAATCAAATCAGATTGTGCCGCTTTTGATAATGCTTTGCGGGAACAAAGTATCGCAAGCAAAGAAAAAAGGGCAGAAGCAAAAAAAATGGTGCGTGAAGCAGCCCTTGAAAAATATGAAGAAAATAACAAATATGATTTGGGTCAATGTACAATTGAATTCACAAAATGTATAAAAACAACTGCTGAATGTGGCAATGATTTTACTGGCTGTGTTGATAGTGTTGGTAAAGATAAAATTTATGGCAAAGACATAGATGTATTTACTATCAAAGGTGAAAATTCTTCTGTGGTAATTGCTAAATCAACATACGAAATGTTGGAAAGTAAAAAATTAATTTGCGAAAGTGTTTTGAAAAATTGTGTTGATGTCAAAGACGAAGTTTGGAACGCGTTTTTGGCAAATTCTGCACCTGAAATAAAATTGGCAGAAAATAAATCAGAATCAAATATTCGTTCGTCTTGTTTGGAAAATATTTCAAATTGTTTTATTAATGCGTGCAAAGATAGTATCGAAGGTGATGACAAAGAATCTTATGATATGTGTTTGACACGTCCTGAAACGATGAAATCTTTGTGTCGTGTTCAAATGGAACCATGTTTGGCTGCAACTGGTGGTTCGTATGATGAACCTGAAAAATCAACTTTATGGCCAAGCGTTTTAGCAAAATTATCTGCTATGCGTGCTGATTCTTGCACTGAAGAAATGAAAGAATGTATGCAAAGTGAAGACAGATGTGGCCCAGATTATGCAAATTGTATTGGGTTGGATACAAATATAATTATGCGTATGTGCCCGTATGATAAATTGCCTGGCTGTCAAAAAGTTTATGGTGAAGATAAAATCCAAGGCGATGAAATTTATGACGAAGTTGCCAGAATTATCGAAGGCGTAATATTAAATATTGATAATGATTTATTAAAGGTTTGTGAAAATGCTGCTGAAACAGCAATGACAAAAGTTTGTGGTTCTGCTGAAAGTTGTGAGGTTTATGCAGCAGGTGGAAAAATTGGCGCACAATCTTTGAAATATCAGGTTTGCCAATATTCAACAGATTCCCCAGATTCAACCGAAGGTTTCAAATGGTTCGATTGTCGCGAAAGTTTAGATCAAATATCTGATGCTGAATTGGGACGTGTACAAGACGCCAAAAATGAAGAATTGGGTAATGTAAAACCATTTGCTGGTGTTATATCTGGTGTTATTAAATGGGAATCAGTAGAAATAACAGACGATGGTTTAATTGATATAGATAAATATATGGAAGCATTAGAAAAAGAAAAAATCACAGAAGAAGAACGTGTTCGTGTCAAAGCAGAAATAGAGCAGGTGCAATCAGATATTAATCGTGTTATTTCATCTGTGGAACAAGACCAATGGTTGCAATTTTGTATTTCGGGTCGTCATATAACGGGCGTGACGGACAGATTTGCGGATAATAAAGTACGTTTTCCAAAATTGGCAAATAATGTCCGTAAACAAATTGCTACCGCTGCATTACATCAGGCAAAAGAAAATTATTATGCCGAATATGATAAATTATCCGCACAAATGCAACAAGATTTGGTGACAATAAGCGAAAGATTGGCAAATAACTTAAAAGAAAATGGCAAAGATGCTAAAAAAGCAGCGGCACGTGAGGCATGTGTTAATTTAGCTGCTGTGTCAGCATTTGCCAAAGCACCAGTCGGTCAATCTTTGTGGGCAAAGATTATTGTTGGTATAATTGTTGTTGCTGCGATTATTGTTGCAACAGTGTTTACATGTGGTGTTGCTGGTGGTGCTTCACTTGGATTTTTAGCAGGTGTTGCTACTGGTTCAATGATAACTTCGGTGGTAGGGACTATTTCGGCAACGGGGGCTTTGATTGCGGCGTCAACTGCGACTGCCGTTGCTGGTGCCGCGGGAATTTCAGCAGCAGTTGATGCTGGTATAAATGCAACAACTGATAATAGTAAAATAGCAGCAGGAGAACAAACACAAAATCATGGTGAATATGCGGCGAATGAATGGAATTATCAAGAAAAAATAACAACAGATTTTGATAATGATACAATGATTTGTAAGAAATGTGTTGTGAATCGTAAGTGTCGTTCTACAAAATGGTCTATATTCCGTGATAGATATTGTTCTAGTTGGGATCCTTATAGTGAACCAAGATGTACTGAAATTCAATTCTAAATTAAAAACACCCGATTGGGTGTTTTTTTATTCTAATTCTTCCAAATTCTTTACAACACGTATTCCCATTGATTCAAATTTTTTTATTGTTTCGTCTATGTCCATTATATTTTGTGAACGTAAATATATTGTTGGAATAAATGGCGTGTCTTTTGATAATGTTAATAATTTTTGTATTGGTGATTCTTTCTGTTTGCCTGCTGCAAACCATGTGTCATCGTCCATTATCCAAAAATCTTCATCACTATGTTCGTAAATTAAATTTTTATCAGAGCAAACAAATTCATCAATGATTTCATAATTGATATGTTTTGCATCAAAATATTTTGTTGTGAAATTTTCTAATTTGTTTTCTTCTTTGGATGTTAATTCGTCATCAAAATTTATATCTTTGAATTGTGGAATTGATAAATCTTCATTCATATTTAATGAAAAATCATTTGCTGAATTTTGGTCGTCATTATCAAAAGGTAAATCAAAATCAGTTGGTATTGGGAAATCTTCCGGTGTTGGTTCGTTATTTGTTGGTTTTGGTTTTGTGTCGTTGTCTGTTTTGTTATATACAGATACGGCCCCCATCAAAGATTGATGATGTTTTGCACGCATATATGGAACTTTTAATTCAGGTGGCATATCAGATGGAAATATATTTTCTTCCGATTCGGTTTCTTCTGTTTCTTTCTTTTCTTCTTCATCAGCCACCGGGGCAGGTTTAGAAAATTTTGTTTTTATAAATTCAAATATTTTATCTATAAATGGAATTTTTATTAATGATGCTTTATTTTTATATACGTTTATTGATGTTGCAATATAAATTGGAATTGCTGTGTACATCAATGTCGCAAATACAAAACCTGCAAAACCATGAAAAGATGCGTGAAAAAATTTCCACCAATGATTTGCTGAAAAAGCATCAAAATTGAATATATATTGCAAAATCAACCAAAGAATAAAAAAGTATTCTATGGTCCATTTTACCAATTCAATATTTGTTTTAAAAAATTCTTTTATCTTTTGCATACTTAAATTATAGACAATATAAATAATTTGTCAATAGTATATTAGATAAAAAATAATAAATACAAATTATTAAAAAACTCTTTTTTTCAAGTCGTTTGTATGATATAATAATTTCATAAGAATTTGGGGGAAAGTAGTATGAAAATATCAAATACATTTGGTTTTATGATGACGAGTTTGGCTGTCATGGCGACTTGTAGCGGTTTTGCTGCAAATAATGGACGCAGTATGATGCAACAGGCAACTAATGTTGCTCGTATGCCGACAATGCCTGTCGTATCAATAAATTCTGTGGGAAATCCTGCTGTGCAAAATATAAATTTGCCTGTCAATAACAATACAGGTAGTATTATTCCTACACCTGTACCAAATCCAGATACCCCAACTCCAAATCCTTCTAAGTGCGAAGATGGTGGTGTAGAAAATTCTACTTATACTGCATCTATGTGTATGAATGATATTTTACAATGTATCAATACAGGCGCTTTGCAGGGCGGTTTGAATGATATGTTTAACGAAGATGTCCGTAATGCTATTATGGGCGGAATGCGTATCTGTCAAATGCATGTTGATAAATGTATTACCGAAGTTCGTGTAAATTGTAAAAATGTTTATCATGAAGCAACTGATGTATGGCTTGATTTCAATTCAAGAATTGTTCAACCAGAATATTATAATTTCGTATTGCGTAAAACTGGGTTGACACCACATCAGGCAGAAAATACATGTTTGTTGTTGGATAGAAATGCTTATGGTTCTTCTTTCGCAGCGGTTTCTGATACAAATGTTGTAAATACAGAATACAATAATTTGGTCGGTGCATATAATTCTGCAAATGGTGGAACTTTGTCCAAAGATAATCCACAAGGTGTTGCAGTAAATACCGTTGGTTATGATGGAAACCGCGGTCATTATGCACGTTGGGACGCATCTAATGCTGAATGTTTAATCCGTGTTGGTGCTTATAACAAAGATAAATCTATTACAAACAGCTGGTTGTTTGGTGCTGTGGGTAATGATAATGTTGCAGAAGTTTGGCAGAAAGCCGGTTCTACATTTACTTGCAACAAAGATTTGTTCGGATTTTCTTTGATGAATGATACAAAGACAGCCGCAGTTATCGGTGTTGGTGGTGGTACTTTGGTTGGTGCTGCTATCGGTGCTGGTGCAGGTGCTGCTGTGTATAACAAGAAAGCCAAAGAAGCCCAAGCAGAAAGCGATAGATTAGCAGAACAGGGTGCTAACCCATGTAATGACGAAGAATATCGTAAAAAATTGTCTGCAAAAATTATGCAAACACCTGATCGTAAAGATGAAGTGTTGAAAACTTATTTGTATGAATCTGTTAACTTAAAGACAGATAATCAGGGTAAAAAGCAAGCTGAAATTGATACTGCTTCTTCAAACAAATTGTTTGGCCCAGATACAGATTGGTACAATTTAAACAAAGAACAATGCGATGCAATTTTGGGATTGTATTCAAAAGCTGCTGTGTATAAAGACGCTATTGAAAAATGTAGAAATGTCGATACTAACAGGGTTATTTTGAATCAAATGCCATCAAATCAAACTGCATTTGAAAAATTGGAAATTGTTGATGCTTATGGCAATAAATTGTTGATGTCTGGTTCTGTTCAATGTGGTATGGCAAACAATATCACAGATAATCAGGTCAGAACATTTAATGAAACTTGCTTGTTCGTTCCATTACAGGTCGGTTTCGCAGTAGAACATAATGATTCACCTTTCTGTAATCACAATGGTAAATGCTTAACAGTTAACCAAATTGAAAACGAATTAAGCAGAATGAAATCATTGTTGACAAAGATTGAACCTGTTGTTCCTGCTGGTATTGCAAGTGGTGAAACAAAATTAAGCAAGGGCAAAGAAATCGGTAAAGGTCTTGCTATCGGTGCTGTCACAGGTGCTGCTGCTGGTGGTTTAGCAACTGCAATTACAGCATTCGTAGAACGTAGCAACATTACATGTAAAGTCGGTGATGGTTTGAATTCTGTTGCATTGGGTAAATCTCATACCATAGATTCTTTGAAAGATTTCTATGTAAAATGGAATTTACATTTACCTGATACAGTATCCCCAACATCTGCTGTTGTTGACAGAACATCTTGGGATGCTGCATGTGCACAATTCAATGGCAAATTACATGATTGTCCACGTGTTCAAATCAATTTGAAAAATGCACATGGTAAATATACTTTGGTTCAAGGCGCATGTGTTGTTTCAGGTTCAATTTGTATAACAAATGATTCTGTTGCAGCATCACATGGTGCAGCATCACATGATGCAGAATAAACCAAATAAAGATAAATAAAAACACCGCTATGTCAGCGGTGTTTTTTTATGAAAGAAAAAATATATATAAAATAAAAGCCGTTTTCTTTACGCGGCTTTTTTCATGTTCTTTTTGATTTCACGGATATATTGTCTTAATTCATCGATGGCAACCAATGAACCATCTTTCTTTTGTGCAGACCAATAATCCCAACCATTAAAACTGACACTATGTTGTATTCGGGCAGCCATTACATGAATTGATGCTTTGCCATACAAAGTATGTGTTAATTGTCCATCATGTGTTATCATAACGCGATCACCACGTGGGCCAACTAATGTTTGTCCGACATATAATAAACCAGCGTCAATTAATTCGCTAAATGCAACCTTTATCAATTCACGTTTTGGTGTGCTGACTTCTATGCCAGATAAATCAATTGGTTTTGCATTATTTACACGTTCACGTGCTGCTTTGACATAAGTTTCTTCGCGGTCTATGCCAATAAATTGACGACCTAATTCTTTTGCTGCAACAGCAGTTGTGCCTGAACCAACAAATGGGTCAAGTATAATATCCCCAGGTTTTGTTGATGACAATATTACACGATGCAACAATTCCAAAGGTTTTTGTGTGTTATGTAAACTTTTTCCGTTTTCATCTTTGACGCGTTCTTCACCCAAACAAATATTCATTTCCCAATCAGAACGCATTTGTTTTCCACCATTTAATTTTTTCATGGTTTCATAATTAAATGTATATTTTCCCGTCTTTTGTGGAACAGCCCAAATCAAAGTTTCATGTGCGTTTGTAAATCTTGTTCCACGAAAATTAGGCATAGGATTTGTTTTTACCCAAACAATATCATTTAAAATCCAAAAACCCATATTTTGTAATATTGCACCAATTCTGAAAATATTATGATAAGAACCAATAACCCACATTGCACCATTTGGTTTTAAAATTCTTTTACATTCTGCCATCCATTGACGCGTAAATTCATCGTATTGTTCTGGTGATTCAAAAGCGTCCCAACTATCACGGACAGCACGTGCGGCTGTTTGGTCTTCTGGTCTGAAAAGAGTTTTTTCACCCAATTGTAAATTGTATGGGGAATCAGCGAAAATCGCATCAACTGATGCGTCTGGGATACCGCGCATCACTTCTATGCAATCACCACATAAAATTTGGTTCAAATATTTTTGCATTATTTAAAATCTCTCTCTATGATTCCCGACTATGTCTTTAATGTATTTTATCATATTTTAAGGGTATAAAAAAGCGTTCAACGAATCGGTTTGAAAAAAAAACACTTGATTTTTTTAAAAAAGCAATTTTTTTATAGTAATTTATTGCTTTACTTATCTATGTTTTTTTTCTATCTTTATAGATTATGAGATGTCCATATTGTAATTCTACAGACAGCAGGGTGGCAGATTCCCGCCCAGATAGTGGCGATGCGGTTATAAGACGCAGACGTGTCTGTAATCAATGCGGTGCTAAATTTACAACGGTTGAACGTATTCAAATGCGTGATTTGGTTGTTATAAAAAATTCTGGAAAAACAGAACCTTTTGATAGGGATAAATTATTTCGTTCTATCAAATTAGCATGTCGTAATCGTGATGTTCAAGATGATCAGATAGACCGCTTGGTTGCTTCTATACAAAGACGTCTTGAAACAGAAAGTGCTGATGATACAGTGACAAGTGCTCAGGTCGGACAAATGGTTTCTGATTCTTTGTTGAATTTGGACCCAATCGCATTTATAAGATTTGTTTCTGTGTATAGAAAGTTTTCTAAGGTATCTGATTTCAAAAAAATTATTAACCAAATTCCAGAAGCAGATGATGATGCTGCAGTTTGCAAATTACCAAAAACAACATTGTTCTGAAAAATATGAAAAAAATTATCGCATTTTTTGTGGCTTGTTTTTTACCACTTGTTTCTGTGGCAAATGAATCTTTGGATATTTTATCAGAAGAAGATGCTGCTGTTTATCAACAGATTTTTTTATTGCAGGACAAAGAAAAAATTGATTCAGCAAAAAAATTAGAAAGTAAATTATTGGATAAATCTTTGATGAACGAAGTTTTATATCAAAGATATGTTTCTAAAACTTATCATACACGCGGTGTTGAATTGCAGGCATGGATGCAAAAATATTATGATATGCCGGGTGCTGACAGATTGGCAAAAATTGCAAAAATGAAAGGTGCTTCTGTAAGACAACCTAATACATCAAAAATTATAACAGGCAAAGAATATATTGAAACAGCACAATCTGAAAATTGGACTGCAAAAACATATAAAGAAAGCACAACGAAAATCATAGATAAATTTAAAAAAGCGATTCGTAGTGGTTCTTCAAAAAATGCACGACTTATATTGGAAGATAAATCTTTTAGAAAAAGTATCACAGAAGCAGATTATGGACGTTTAGCAGGAAGATTATCTTTTCTTTATTACACAAATGGTGAATTTGAATTAGCAAAAAAATGGGGATTTATTGCTTCTGATGCAAATTCTGAATATGGATTGTGGTCTATGGGGTTGCTTTATTTCAAAGAACAAAAATACAAAGAAAGTAAAATTTATTTCAGCCGAATTTTAACGCTTAATCAAATCAATAATGCACGTAAAACAGAAGCGGCTTTTTGGGCTGGTCGTGCAGCAGATATAAATGGTGATGATGACGATGCAGAAAAATATTGGAAAATTGCTGCTGCATATCCGATGACTTTTTATGGTGCGTTGGCGACAACTATGTTGGGTGATGTACCTGATTATGTTTTTTATGACCAAGAATGTTCTGACGAAGATATAATTGAATTGCGTCAACATAAATATGGAAAAATGGCGTTGGCTTTGATTCAGGTTGGTCGTAAAGACAGGGCAGAACAATATTTAAAACATTTAATAACATCAAAATCATCTGATAAAACTTTGCATGCTGTGAATGCAGTGTCTTCAATGTATGGTTTGCCACGTGTTTCTATATTGGTTTCTAATGTTATGCGTGATAGGGGAATTTTAGAAATCAATGATGATATTATTTATTCTGCGCAATATCCATTACCTAATTGGGAACCTTTGGGTGGTTGGTCTATTGATAGGGCTTTGTTATTAGCAATAACAAAACAAGAAAGTGGTTTTAAAACAAATGCTAAATCTGGTGCTGGTGCAAATGGGGTGATGCAGATTATGCCAAATACTGCAAAACGTGTTGCACGTAAAAATGATGTTAAAATGTCTGAAATAGATATGTCTAAACCTGAACATAATATGTTTTTAGGACAACAATATATTGTCGATTTATTACAACATCAATTGATTCAAAATAATATTATAAAAATGTTGGTTGCTTATAATGCAGGTATGGGAAATTTAGTTAAATTTGAAAAAACTTTTTCTACATCTGATCCATTGTTATTCATAGAAAGTTTTACTGCGTATGAAACAAGAAATTATATAAAACGTGTTATGTCTAATTTATGGTTGTATCGTGCAAGATTAAATCAACCATTAAATTCTTTGAAAGAATTGGCAGATGGACAATGGCCACTTTATAACAGCGAAGACGAATATGTGCAAAGTCAAATCGCTGATAGATTATCTTTGTAAAAATTAAAAGGTGCCACTTATGAGAAAAAATCCTGATTTTGAAATAGAAAAAAATTGTGGCAAAAAAATCATAGCAGGTGTTGATGAAGCAGGGCGTGGGCCATTATGTGGGCCTGTGGTCGCAGGTGCGGTTATTTTTCTTAAATATGAATTTGATAATATGCCTCTTATTACCGATTCGAAAAAGATGTCAGAACATCAAAGGGAAATCGCATACGATTGGATAACAAATAATCCTGATATTATATGGGGTGTCGGTCAATGCAGTGCCAAAGAAATTGATGAAATAAATATTTTACAGGCATCTTTATTAGCGATGACACGTGCAGTAAATGAATTAAAAATAAAACCTGAATATTGTTTAATTGATGGAAATAAAATGCCAAAAGATTTAATCGGGCAATCTGTGGTCAAAGGTGATGCAACATCTTTATCTATTGCGGCGGCTTCTATCATAGCAAAACAGACAAGGGATAAAATCATGCGTGATTTATCAAAACAATATCCACAATATTGTTGGGATAAAAATGCTGGGTATCCAACACAACAACATTTGCAAGCCATAGATAAATATGGTATAAATGAACATTATAGAAAAACTTATCGTCCTGTAAAAGAAAGGATATTAAAAAATGGAAATGCGTAAATTATCTGATTTAACTTTCAATGAATTAAACGGCAAATATGTTTTATTGCGTGAAGATTTTAATGTGCAAATTGTTGGTAGAAAAATTACTGACGCTTTTCGTATAGACGCTGCAAAACCAACATTGAAATTTTTGGTTGATAATGGTGCAAAGGTTGTTATTTGTGCACACCTTGGGCGACCAAGTGGTGAATATGTCAAAGATTTATCTTTGGATATAATTGCAGATTATATGAAGATTCCTTTTGTAAAAGATTGCTTGGAAAAAGATTTTTTAACTGATATGAAAAATGGCGATGTTGTGTTAATGGAAAATTTGCGTTTTTATATTGGTGAAGAAAAAAATGAAGATGAATTCGCAAAAAAATTAGCAGAAGGTTTTGATTTATATGTAAATGATGCTTTTGCTGTATCTCATCGTTCTGCTGCGAGTATAGTTGGTATTACAAAATATTTGCCATCGTATGCTGGAATTTTATTAGATAAAGAAATAACAAATCTTGATGCTGTGTTGCATAATCCGGAACGTCCTTTGGTTGCGTATGTCGGTGGTGGCAAAGTTTCAACAAAGATAGATGTATTAAAAAAGATTTCTTCTATTGCTGATAAAATGGTTATTGGTGGTGCGATGGGAACAACATTTAATTATGCATTGAAATTACCAGTAGGAGATTCTTTGTGTGAAAAAACTATGGCTAGGACCGCTATAATGATAATGTTGGAAGCCACAGAAAATGAATGTGATTTATATTTGCCTTTGGATAAAGGTGTCGGCAAAGAATTTAATAAAGATGCAGAACGTGAAAATCGTGATGTCAAAGATATTCGTGATGATGATATTATTATGGACGATGGTACTAAAACCATAGAAAGAAACATAGAATTATTAAAAACTGCAAAAACTATTATTTGGAATGGGCCTTTTGGTGTTACTGAATTTGGTGAAAAATGGGGCAAATCATCTTATGAATTTGCAAGGGCATTGGCAGAATACACTAAATCAGGCAAAGTTAACAGCATTGTTGGCGGTGGTGATACGGTTGCAGTATTAAATGCATGCGGTGTTTTAGATGATATCAGTTATGTTTCTACTGGGGGTGGGGCATTTCTTGAATTCATAGAAGGCAAAAAATTGCCTGGAATTATCGCTTTGGAAGACAATTTTAAAAATTTTTCTATATAATCCTTGTAAAAAGGTAAATTTTTCCTATTTATATTCTATAAAAATTGGCGAATCGGTCATTTTTATGGTATAATTCACAAGTAAAAAAAGGATATTTAATATGTTAGTCCCAGTTGTAATTGAAGAATCTAATAAAGGCGAACGTTCTTTTGACATATATTCTAGATTATTACGCGATAGAATTATTATGTTGTCTGGAATGGTAGAACCTGCGATGGCAAATACTATCGTTGCACAATTATTATTCTTGGAATCTGAAAATCCAAATGCTGATATTTCTTTGTATATCAATACCCCTGGTGGTGATGTTAATGCAGGTTGGGCAATTATGGATACAATGCAATATATTAAACCAAATGTGTCAACTATTGGTATGGGGTTGGTTGCTTCTATGGGGGCTGTGTTGTTGGCAGCTGGTGCAAAAGGTAAAAGATTTGTTTTACCAAATACAGAAATAATGATTCATCAACCATCTGCTGGTACTCAGGGTAAAGTGACAGATATGGAAATTTATATGAACGAAACCCAAAGAGTCAAAAAAGTTTTAACAAAACAAATGGCAGAATTTACTGGTAAAAAAGAAAAAGAAGTATTTGATGCCATGGAACGTGATAATTGGATGAGTGCTGAAGAAGCAAAAAAATTCGGCTTAATCGACGGAATTTTAACACGTAAATAAAATCTTATAAATTCAGGGTTTATAAAATGAGTGATGATAAAAAACAGAATACGCCAGAAAATCCACAACAATTTTGTAGTTTTTGTGGCAAATCTGTATATGAAGTAAAAAAATTAGTCAGCAGTCGTAATGTTTGCATTTGTGATGAATGTATAAATTTATGTAATGATATTATGGCTGATGAAAAAAAATCGCGTATAAATCGTGATGCGGCTAAATTGCCAACACCATCAGAAATTTATAAATATCTGAATGATTATGTCATTGGTCAAGATGATGCAAAACGCACATTGTCAGTGGCGGTATATAACCATTATAAAAGAAATAGTGCAGCGATTGCTTCTAATGTAGAAATTCAGAAATCAAATATTTTGATGATTGGTTCTACTGGAACTGGTAAAACATTATTTGCACAAACTTTGGCTCGTGTTTTAGATGTTCCTTTTGCTATTGCTGATGCGACTACTTTGACAGAAGCAGGTTATGTCGGTGATGATGTGGAATCTGTGTTAACACGTTTATTACAAAATGCTAATTTTGATGTTGAACGCGCACAAAAGGGTATAATCTATATCGATGAAATTGATAAGATTTCAAGAAAATCTGAAAACCCATCTTTGACACGCGATGTTTCAGGTGAAGGCGTTCAGCAAGCATTGTTAAAATTAATTGAAGGTACAATTGCAAATGTTCCTGCGGGTGGTGGCGGACGTAAACATCCTGGGGAAACAATGGTTCAATTAGACACAAGTAAAATATTATTTATTTGTGGTGGTGCTTTTGATGGGTTGAATAAAATAATTGCAAACAGAACTTCTACACGTGCCGGTATTGGTTTCGGTGCAGAAATTTCAGATAAGAAAGAACGCGAAGACAAAAATAGATTAAGCGATGTTCAATCTGCTGATTTGGTAAAGTTTGGAATTATACCTGAATTGATTGGTCGTTTGCCAATTGTCACAACTTTGGAACCATTAGATGAAAAAGCATTGGTTAAAATTTTGACAGAACCAAAGAATGCTATTGTTAAACAATATGCTGCAATGCTTGAAATGGATGGAATAAAATTAAATGTCACAAAAGACGGATTGAATGCAATTGCAAAAATGGCTACGGAAAGAAAAACTGGGGCACGTGGTTTGCGTTCAATTTTGGAAAAGATTTTATTGCAACCTATGTTTGAAGCACCTGATAAAAAAGGTTTGCAAGAAATAGTCATAGATGCAGAAGTTGTTAATGGTAAAAAAGCACCAATGGAAATATTTACTGAATCTAAGAAAGCTGCGTAAATATTAAAGATTAAAATAAAAATAAAAATTCGATGTTAAATCGAATTTTTATTTTTTCTTAGATAATTGTATTTTTATTTACAATAACCCCACAATTTATTTGTACCGGTGTTTTTATAGAATGTTTCGTTCAAAGTATCACCAGTCGTATCGTGTTTACCATCTGCTTGGGAATCAATCCATGGAGTATCAACCCATGTTCCTGATTGTTCTTTACATTCAGCAGCAATTTCATTAACTAAACTTTGTTTAAGTGTTCTGAATACTTTATCTACATCAGCCAACAAAGATTCTGACAATACCCCAGATGTGCTCGAAGGACGAGTGCAATTTTGTAAAGCATATCTTACCAGTTGTTGATATAAACTGCCGATATAATATTCGCCACATTGTTGATAAAGAACAGAATAATCGCCACCTGATAAAGGCGCTTCTGTTCCACCTGCACAGACATCGCCTGTTCTGCATGGACAGCAAGAAGTTGCAGTTCCACTTGATGCGTAATCTTTTTCTTGGGAATTAATGTCGCATAGATAGTAATTATATCTGCAACTGGTATATCTTTTGTTTGCTTCTTCTTTTTTGCAAATTAATGAATATTTTGATGAAGAATTATAATCTTCTTTCTTGGTAATCAACAAATTAGATTTATCAAAAGGATTGATAATTGTTAAATTACATCTTGCATTATTTGCATATCTTTTATCCCCAGGTGAATATGTTCGGCAAGCATAAGGATAAGAGTGAACCGAATCGTTTTTTGATACAGCACATGTTTTTTGCACGAATTTTTCAAGTAGAGCAGGGCAACTTTGTTCAATAGTTGCATCTGTGATACCAGCCATCGTAGATACCAATAATTTTAATCCGTTCGGGCCACCACCATAAAGATTACTACATGCTTTTAATTTTTCTTGGCACATTTCTTCGGATGTTTCCAATTGTTGTCCTAAAGAAACCTCTGCAGAATTATCAGAAAAGTTTTTTAATTGTTCTGCTTTTTTCAAATAACATGTATTCACTACACTTAAACATTCTGATTTAACCTGTTGAACACGTTGTTTTTGACCTTGATAAATTTCTACAATTGCTTGACGAAGAAATTCATCCCAAACTTTATCTGCATTATCTGTGCATAAACTTAAACTTTTTTTCGCATAACTGCGTTTAGATTGTAATATTTTTACGAAGTCAGTATTTTGACGATTTGTTAATACATCACCTTCTAAAGATATTTGATTCACAAATTGATAAAATTCAGCGGTGTATAATGGTTCGCCAGTTCTTTGGTTTAAATATTTTCCAGTTATGTCCAGACAATGAATATAATTTTTACCGCATGCAGTATCTTGGGTTAAATCTTCACGAACCTTTGAAATACAATCATTTAATGACAAATAATTATGTGCATTATAATTTTCTAATCTTGCATCTTGCATTTGATGTCTTGTTGAACGAATAGCGGCGTTTGCTTCTGTTTTTTTACCAGCCAAAGTATTGGCCAACACTTCGCAATCATTTTCAATATACATACCATACGCAGAAGCAACCATTTTTAAATCTGATTCTTTGCAATCTTCTTTTATAATTTCAGAACATTGTGCGTGAACTGCGTTATATAATGCTTCGCCTGAAAGATTCGCAATATCTGCACCACCAATTAAATCCGTAGTTGACCATATTTCTTTTAATTTTTTATCTGCTGAATCAGAAGAAGATGTAGATGATTTTTTTGTGTCTTTTAATACATTTGATATGTTGCTTAAAGTTTTTGCACTTTCTGATTTATCTTTTTTCATGGCCGCTTCACCTTCGGAAGCAGAACCCATTGCATGAACTTCATCTGCTGTTTTTGAAATAGCATCAATATTTATATCTTGGAAATCTTTTAAACTATCATTTGTTTGCGATAATTTTTTTTCTGTGCCTTGGATTTCTTTTAAACGTGAAGAACAAACGCATCTGCGGTAAGTTTCATTTTGTATGGCACAAAATTGATCCATACAAGAAAAATATGAATCCCTGCAATTTGTATATTCTGCGCCAAAAGTTTTGGTTGTTTTTGTTGCGACAGATGCACGAGAAATTTGTTTTCTTGTTGCCGAACGTGAAGTTGTTGCCTTTCTTGTATTTATAGAATTTGTTGCAGCACGACTTTTAACAACTTTTTTTGATGATGTTGTTGTTCTTGTTGTTTTTTTATTTCGTGTCGTTGCAGAAATTTTTTTATTTTCGTTGTTTGAACGAGATGATGCCCTGTGTACAACATTTGTTGAATTTGTTGTTCTTGAATAAACCGCATTTTGTCCCGAAGAACGAGAAATATTATTGGATTGACGACCAGCCGCATTAGCAACGCTAATACACACAGAAACCCCCAGTAAAAAAAGAAATATTTTTCTCATTCCTATACTTTTAAATAATAATAACAAAAATAAGATATTTTAAGCAAGAATATTTTAAATAAATTTCGCAATAAAAAAATCCACATATTGTGGATTCTTTTTAATGATTTGGTGCAGATTCATTTGCTGCACGTGTTCTTTCTACAAAAGTTATTCGACCTTTGTCTAAATCATAAGGTGTCATTTCTACATGGACTTTTTCCCCAATGTTAACCCAGATACGTGCTTTACGCATTTTTCCACATACGGTTGCCAAAATAACATGTCCGTTATCCAATTTAACACGGAACATTGTGTTTGGTAAACTTTCTTCAACAACACCAGAAAAAACGATTACATCATCTTTTGCCATTATTAACCTTTTGTTTTTTACAACACAAATGATATTAGTCATAAAAATAAATTGCAAGAAGTTTTTATATACTTGCAAGATTTAATATTTTTTGATAAAATACATATACAATGTAGGAATGTATCAGATGAAAAAAATGAAATTTTTGTTGGTTTTATTGATGTTTCCGGCTGTTGCGTTTGCTGCGGGTCGTGGTGATGGTGCTGCTCGTGTTGGAATGAGTAGTAGGGGTTCACAGGCAGGGGCAAGAATGTCTATCACATCTTTAGATGTTAAAGAAGCCGCATCAAAAGCTCCAATTTCTACAAAAGTTGAAGAACCAGAAGAAGTCGAAGAAATCGTCGAAGTCGTTGAAAAACCGGCAAAAAAGACGACTAAGGTTGTTGTAAAAGAAGTTGAAGAATCAGAAGAAATAGAAGAAACAAAATCTTCTAAGGGTTCAGATGATTGTCGTGAATCATATCGTGATTGTATGGATCAATTCTGTTTATTAGACGAAAGTCAGGGTGAACGTTGTGCTTGTTCTGATAATATAGAATTAGCAAAAAGTAAAATTAAGGCCGTTTTAGATATTCAAGCAGAAGCAGATAAATTGTTTACAGAAGGTGTGGAACGTGAACAATTAGGTGCTAAGGCAAGATTGGTATTCACAGAAAATTCCGGAAACAAAGGCGTTTCAGGAACTAATTTCTTGGCGTGGCTTGGTGGTGAAAGCGACGACGAAGATGATGATGTTGGTGAAGATGTCACAATGGGTGATGATTTATACCAAATGGCTGTGAAATATTGTTCTGCTGAATTAGAATCTTGTGGTTCAAAGGGCGAAATGGAAGCGATGTTATATACTCGTATGATTACCCAAGATTGTAAAAATTATGATGCTTATTTAAAAGATCAAAAAGCAAATGCAGAATCTAATAAACGTATTGCAGAATCTGCTGTGCGTAAGGCACGTCTTGAAATGCTTGATACAACCAATAAATACAATCGTGGTGAATGTTTGTTGGCTTATCGTGCATGTATAGCAGATAAGGGTGGTTGTGGAACTAATTTTGAAAACTGCCTTGATAAAAAATTATTAGAACGTCGTTCAAATGCTTGTGAAAACATATTGGATCAATGTATGGCTGTTCGTGATTATGTTAAACAAGATTGGGCCCAAGAATCAAAAAGTGTTTTGGAAGAAGCAGCAAAATATGCTGATAAAAATAGACGTGGAACATGTTTGGCTCAGGCACAATTCTGTTTGGAAGAAAGTTGTTCTACATCAACAAATGCAGAATGTTTAACAAATGTAAATGTTGCTGCTGGAATTTGTCCTATTATTACAGAATGTGAAGAAATTATCCCAGGATTCCAAGGTGTTATAAATGATAAATTGGGATTTTTGAGAACAAAATTCTGTGAAAATGATATTGATAAATGTTTGCGTGATAAATGTGGTCAAGATTTCACAAAGCCAGAATGTGTTGGTAAAAAACCTTATGAAATCGCTGCTTTGTGTCCACAAGATATGTTCCCATCATGTAATGGTGCTGCACAATATGACATAATCGTTCAATCTGCGATTTTACAGATGGATTATCAGATGTTGCAGGGCTGTGTGAATTATTTCGGTGAACAATTATCAAAAGTTTGTGGAACAGATATGGCTTGCTTGCCAATTGACGCAACAATTGAAGCATTGACAGATTTACCAGACACCGAAGAAGGTTTGGCAAAATTACGTAAACAGGTTGTTGCAAATTCTGATGCCGCAGTTGAAGAATTCTTTGCACAATTTGAACGTGATAAAACCGTTTCTGCTTGTGCTGACTCTCAATCTGTTGAAACCAAGAAAGTCAAAGGTAAAAATTCTTTGGGTGTAAGCGTATTTAATTCTGCTAAATTATTGGCAAAAATGTCTGCTGAAAATCGTAATATACGTGAATTAGATTCCAAGATTGCTGAATTGGCACGTAAAAAAGATTTGGCAGAAGCAAAAGAAATTTGCTTGAAGACATATAAACCTGAAAAACCAGATAATTCAAAGTCAAATTATAGTTATATACACACAGTATCATTTGAACCTAATTTACGTAATTGTCACGTATGTCGTATGCAACAAGTATGTGAAGAAGGTGGCGAATCCAAGGCAACATCTGCGTTGAAAGCGGCGGCTGGTGGTTTGTCTGCTGGTGCATCTGCTGGAACAATGATAAGTGCTGGTTGGGGAACTGCTATCGGTGGTGTCGTCGGTGCTGTTGGTGCCGGTGTAATGGGTGCTATGTCCGGTGGTAAAAAAGAATTCTGTCAGGAAATTGAATCCTGCGAAGATATTAATATGTAGAAATAATTGGGAGAGAAAACCATGAAAAAAATATTTAATCTTGGTTTAATAGTTGGGTTAATAGGTATCACTTTGACACCTTGTGATGGATTTGCTGCGGCTGCTAAATCAGCCAAAAAGCAATCTGCTTTGCAAGGCGGAACAAAGGTACGTGCAAAAACGGAAGCCAAGGGTATTTATAAACAGGAATGTTATGATAAATATTATGGTTGTATGGACCAATTCTGCATAGCTGATAATGAAAACGGCGGTTCTTGTATGTGTAGTGATGATGCTGCAAAATACGATGAACAACTTGAATCTATCAAGAAAACTTTGACAGAAGCAGAACGTATCAGATTAGAAGAAGTTGAAAAGGTTAAAGCCGGTGCTAATGCTGACATTATCTTTGGTACAGGTGAAAGAGTTTACAATGATGATGGTAGTGTTGTAAAAGTTGGCGAAAAGAAAAAAGAATCTGCCACTTCTTTCAATATGCCTTCTTTGTATGATGAAGAAGATGAAGAATTCGATGATGAATGGGAAGATATAGATTTATCAGACAAAGTTGGTAAAGAATTATATAATGCTGCAAATGAATTGTGTAAAAATCAAATGCCTGATTCTTGTTCCAGCGATATGACAATGTTAGTTCAAATGTATTCACGTCAGATAATTTCTGATTGTAAAGGTTTAGCAAATAGTATCGCTGTAAAGAAAGCAGAAGCGGATGCTGCATTGAATGCTGCAAAAGCAGAAGTACGTGGCGCTTTGAAAGAAAGTTTAGAAGAATCTAATAAATATGACCGCGGAACATGTATGGTTGAATATAAAAAATGTATGAAGAGTACAGATGCATGTGGTCCAGATTGGGAAAATTGCGTATTTACAATCGCATCTGAAAATATGCAAAATAATTCTTCTGAAAGTGTTATAGGAACACAAGTTGACACAATTAGTAAATATAAAATCACAGCGTCAACTTTGGAAATATTGCAATCTAAACGTTTTATTTGTGAAAAGGTTTTAGATAGTTGTATTGCTGTTCGTGATTACATCTGGGACGATTTCTTAAGAGAAGCCGCACCAACAATCAGATTGGCAGAACAAAATATTGAATCTAAGAAAAGACAATCTTGCCTTGGTGATATTTCTAAGTGTATCCAAAAAGCATGTAAAGATGATATCGAAGGCAAGGGTGTAGATACAATGGATGCGTGCTTGGCACGTCCTGATATGGCTCGTTCTTTCTGTAAAGTTCAATTGGACCCATGCGAAAGAATGGAACCACAAATTTGGGATTATGTAAAAAGTAAATTGGCTGCTATGCGTGTAGATTCTTGCACAAAAGAAGTCAAAGATTGCTTTACAGCAGAAGATCGTTGTGGACCTGATTTCATGAATTGTATAGGTATGGATTTCAATTACATTCATGATATGTGCCCATTGGATAAATTGGTGACATGTAAACAATCTAATCCTGATTTCAAAATGTCAGATTTGGATTCTATGTTGATGGGATTGTATTTGAATATTGATAACAAGGCATTGGATAACTGCCAGAAATTAGCAGAAGATAAAATGGTAGAATTATGTGGTTCTACAACAGATTGTAATTCATTTGCTTCTGATGAATACCTTGGTACAGGTTCTATAAAATCTCAGAAAGATGAAACTGTATATCGTGTGACAGGTATGATTTCATTTGGATCTATCAAAATGGGTGATGCAAGTGGTTCTGTAAAAGATGGCGGACAAGTTTTGAAACCAGGTGAAATTGGTGTTAAAGATTATATCGCAGAAGTAAAGAAGAAAAACAAAGATGTCCCTGGGGCAGATGGTATTATATCTTCTATTGAAGAAGAATTGAATAATATTGCTGGCACAATTAACAGAGCAATTTCTTTGATTGAATCAGACACAAGAATACAATATTGTATAACTGGTCGTGATTTAAGCCAAATCAATGGTAAAGAAAACAAGAGAGGCGAAAATCAAACAGAAGCTCGTTTCCCAACATTGTTAAATCAGTATCGTGTTATGATTGGTATGGCTGCATTAAGAAAAGCACAAGACAATTATAACAAGAAAGTGACAGCTGCTATTGAAGAAGCCGCAAAAAGTTCTTCAGATGACGTTGCTGAATTTATGTGCCATAAGATTGGGGATATGGGAAATACTTCTTATGATTTAAGTAAATTGTCAGAACAAAAACCTTTAACCAGCCCATTTGCAATATCTTATGATGTTGGTGTTGGATTAAAGACAGAAACATTGATGACAGGTGGTGTTGGTAAAATCCAAGAAGGTGGCGATACATTCACATATCGTGGCAGAACATCTAAGAATTCAGGTGTTTTGAAAGAACGTGAAGCAACATTTAATCGTCAAACACGTACATGTCATGTTTGCACGACCACAACCACAACTTCATGTAAGAATATGACAAAATATTTCAAATCTGAAAGTGATTGTAAGGTTGAAGCAGGCGAACCTATATGTGAAGATATACAAATGTAATTCACAAAAGATATATTCCTAGATAATAATAAACCGCCGTTATGGCGGTTTATTTATATTGTCAAATCGTTCCTAGATATTTTTAAGGTGGTCTTTGGTATAATACAGATGTGTACAAACAAAACCAAGGGAGAAATATAATGAAAAAAATATCTTTGTTTGCAATGATGGCGATAGTCCCAATGTGTGGTGCTATGGCCGGACAAAATAAAAACATGAATTATAAACAACCTACATATTGGTCTGTGACAGAAGTTATGACTTTGCCAGATAATTCACCTGTTGTAATGCGTGGTCGTATTACAAAAAATATGGGTGAACAAATGTATTTGTTTGAAGATTCTTCAGGTAATATTGTTATGGAAATAGATGAAGAAGATTGGAATGGAAATACAGTTCGTGTAAATGATGTTGTGACCATTTATGGAAAAGTTGATAAAGGTTCTGATAGTGTAGAAATAGATGTGGAATCTATTGAAAAATAAAAATGCCCGCAAGGGCATTTTTTTATTTGTTCTTTTTTTATGTTGTTTTTTGTGATATAATTATATTTGATATGAGAATCTTGAAATATATACCTTTTATGATTATGTGTATGTTTGCAAATACTGCTATGGCGGGTTGGCAATATAATGGTTATTACATAAAAGATGGTTATTATTCTGATGATGGTTCAAGATTTATAATTGGTTTTAATGGCGGGCTGTCTTGGGGTAATGCATCTATTACAAATGAAGTTGGCAGTTTACAGGCATCGTATTATATGAATTCTACTACTGGTGTTGTTATATCTGGTACAGCGTATGCTTTGCTTGATTCAACACAACAGGCAGAATATGTTGATATTGGTATTGGTGATGTATCTGAATTAAAAGCAAAAAAAGATTTTTCTAAAACTGCTTTTGCTGCGGGTGCTTATATTGGATTTACAATACCTAATCATCCACAATGGCGTTTACAGGCGGGATATGACCATATTGCAGAAACTGATTATGACAGAATACCTTTGTTCGAAGGTGATATATCTTTGACAAGTGGATATAGCGCACATGTGTATAGCAGTGGTGTTAAATCTACGATTACGACAGACATTATATCAATAATGGCGGTATATGATTTCTTTGAAGGAAATACAAAACCTATGAATACTATAATCCCTTATGTTGGCATAGGGGCAGGATATTCAATGTCAAAAACAACATTAAAATTAACAGATATATTTGGTGATTTATCTCAAGATGCAGATTTAATAAATTATGGAACTTTGGAAAATGGTATTTTGGTTTTTGATAATCCAAATGGTTCTGATAAATATCCAACATCTAATAATATTGCGTTGTTGGGGACACTTGGTATTTCTTATGGGATAAATGAATATACATATCTTGATTTAAATGCGCGTGTAATGTATGTTCCAAAAATCAGTTGGCAGATAGCCAATTCAGATGGAACACAACATCGTGATTGGTTCGGTGCTGAAAATATGATATACAGCAACGTTATGTTGGGTTTAAGATTTGAATTTTAATTTATTAAAACCAAGAATTTGAAACGGGTTCTTTGAATATACTTGCTGGGTCAACAGCATTTTTTCCACGTCTGACTTCCAAATACATTTCATTACGATTAGGATTCATACGACCAATAGGTTCGCC
>JAFZIM010000053.1 GCA_017554365.1 Alphaproteobacteria bacterium
AACCTTCCATACATTCTTTGTAATCTGCCATGCAACGTTGAGAAGAGGGGCGTTCAGCTGTGGTATAATAATTGTCTGTTGTGGTGTTGCGCACTCTACTTGTGCTGCGAACACGTACGGGGGCGCTGGTCGCGCGATAATTTGTGTTCGCGCTTGGTGCGGCAGAACGAACCATGCGGGCATTTGTATTTGTCCGCTGGACCACACGACGTGGTTGTTGTGGTTGTGCAGCAGGCGTTACACGGACAGCATTAGAACGTGGCACAACTGCACGCCTGGCGGTCGATGCCGCAGATATATCCTTGGCATTAGTGTTAGTTTTTGTGTTGTTTAATCTGTATGGATACACATCATCGTGAGATGTAACAGTGTTGAATTTTTTTGGAACATAATTGTTCACTGCGCCCGCTTCGGTGATAGTAAAGATTGTCACAAATAAAATGAAAATGCTTTTCCTCATACCGTCATTTTAGTTTTTTTTGTAAAAATAAACAAGGACATTTTTTAACGGAAAACAAAAAGAATTGACAGAAGTGAATTTTTGTGTTACTTAATACTTCGCTTGAAAAAAGGTAGAGATTATGGACGGATATATCGGCACATCAAAGAAAGATATAGAGAATTTAATAGAATCTGTCCAGGAACCGGGCATCAGTGTTCGACGCGAAAGGCGAACCAAACGCGCGGGTTTTTTTGCTGGTGTTCCAAATATTTTTTATCATTTTTCCAAAAACAGTCAAAAACTTTTTTCTATATGTGTGGCTATAAAATACGGTTGTGAAGATATAAAAATGTCAATCATATGTGATAAGTTTTCTTCAGACCCTGTTTGTGAGGGGGACGAAGGATATCGAAAGGCTTGTGTCCTTTATCAATTGGCAGAAAAAATGTATGAAACGCAACGCGGTATGTTGGCAAAATCACTGAATTTAGCGACTCAATCGCAACAAGCCAGGGTTTTTTGTGAAATATTTTCGCGGACCAAATAAAAATTGATTAAAAACACCGCATAAAACCTTATGCGGTGTTTTTTTAAGAGGTTGTTTTTTAGCGTTGTTTATTTCTTGACCAAATACCTGCTGCCCCCGTGACTAATACCAAGGAACCCAAAAACAGGTCTTTGAGCGGGTTTTTGTTTTCAATAACATTTTTTTCGTATCCAAGGTTTTGGTTTTCACATGTTATTGCATCGTTATAATCCATTGTGCCTGCTGCGCCTAACATCCACAAAAAGCCAGTAACTGCGATTGTTGTGTAAAAAGCTTTAAGCGCATCAAAAGACTTTTTTTTGTTTGTGTTTTCCATGTCAAAATCCTTTTTTGTTGTTATCTGTGTATAAATATAACACAAAACATTCGTTTGTCAAGTTTTTTGTTTGGTCTAGTCTGGGTGCTTCCGCATTGGCAAACAATAATAAAAAAATAGGGCGAAATGGTTCGCTTGGTTGGCTTTGCCGACAGTGCGCGGCAATCGTAACGATTTCGCTGCGCTGGCGCTTGCAAAATCTACTGCTTATCGAACCTGACAACTCCGTTGTGAGGTGTCAAATCCGAATTTTGCAACGACAGAAAATTAAAACCACCACAAAAGTGGTGGTTTTAATTTTCTGGTCGGGGCGAAGTCCTCCTCGATACGCAATAATAAAAATCTATAAAAACTCGTATCTACAAACTCCGTTTTTATGATTTCTCTAATTGTGTATTCTCGTATTGGTCATGCGCAACTGCGTTGCTCTGACCGATCCTTTCGCCCCTTTTAGAGAAAATTAAAACCGACCTAAATGGTCGGTTTGAATTTTCTGGTCGTGCTTGGTGAACAATTCTCGAGCTGATATTATTGAAATAGGGCGAGAATTATCCTTAATAAAAGACGGTATTAAATATAAAACTTTTAACATTAATCCCGTAAAAGACTCATAAGAGGTTTTTAATAGTAATTGTACCGAAATTCTACCTGATAACTATCTTGGTTTAAATATTGGTGAAAAGCGGAACAATTGTTAAGACATATTGAATATGAATTTCCATTATCTGCACATTTTGCAAAACAATCACAATCTACTGTTTTGAGTTTATCTTTACAAAAACTATATGCTTCCGTATATTTTTGGCTAGGCATCATCATGATTATCAATATTGCTACTATAGCAAATATTCCAACTATAATTAATGTCGATTCATTATTTGATTTTTTGTTTTTCATTTATAATCCTTTTTTATTGAAATCAACTAAATAACATCATCAAAATAACTAATATGCCGGGTATAGACCAAAATAACAAATAAATTAAAAATGAATTTAAATCTCTTTTTACTTGAAAGTCATATCCACACTTAGGGCACTCATTAGCAGTATTGCTAACCATTTTATTGCATTCTGGGCATTTTATTAAAGACATGTTTGTCCCTTTATTTTTTCGCAGTAATTGTATCATAAAACATATAAAAAAGAAAGATGTTTGACATGTTCTTTATGATAACTTTGATTTATCACAATTTATAGTAGTAATAATATCAAAAAAAACACCTAGTAAGTATTGATTTTTTGTCAAAAAATTCTATATAAGGCAGGTATAAAGGAGCAAATATGTTAAAATGTATCATTAAGTTTGCAGATAAACCTGAATTAGAATTTGATATATACCCAGAAGAAATCGATTTTGGTCCAGCTGGACAAACTCAAATATTACATTTGCCTTTGAAGAATACCAGTAAAAAAATCGTTGAATGGGTTAACAATGAAAACCTAAGTAGATGTCAGGTTTCAATAGACAAAAATATTTATAAAAATTGTGCTGTGTTAAAAATAGGAAATCCTATTGAGATATTATTGATGTAAATATTGTTTAAAAAGTTCGAGAATAGGCTAAAAACAGCGTTTTTCAAAAACGATTAGTTCGAACTCGGTGTAAGTATTGGAAAACAAACAAAAAACCGCCATTAATGGCGGTTTTGAATTTCGTGGTCGGGGCGAAAGGATTCGAACCTTCGACACCTTGGTCCCAAACCAAGTACTCTACCAGACTGAGCTACACCCCGAAAACGAGACTCATTATATACTCACTTTTTCCAAAAAGCAAATATATTTTATTGAATTTTATTTTTGTGGGTTTAAGATTAGCCCCATGACACAAAAATATACTCTTCATACACACACTGTCGGATTCGATGGGAATGATTCCATTCAGGTCATGGTTAATCGTGCCCGCGAATTGGGATTTAACACTATTGGTGTTTCCAATCACTTTATTGTGCATTCGGATATCAAAGATTCCAAAATGTATTCCTTTGCGGTGCGTGGGGGATATGATGCTATATATTCAGCATCATTTGATGAAGTGTTAACACGATTTATTCCTCATTACGAAGAATTAGAACGTGTCCAAGAACAAAACCCAAATATGCGAATCTTGCGTGGGATGGAGGTTGATTTTTTCGATAATCCAAAGTGGCGCTATGGGTTTGAACGGGTTTTAGAGATTTTAACACCTGATTATTTAATAGGTTCTGCACATTTTATGGAATACGGCGGAAAAATCTTAAATATTCATGATATGAAAAAAGTTGATGAAAAAACCAAAGATGTATTGTTAACACAATATTGGACTAATGTTGCGTGCGCTGCAGAATCTGGGCTGTTTACGTGGATGGCGCATATCGAT
>JAFZIM010000054.1 GCA_017554365.1 Alphaproteobacteria bacterium
CGATGTATTATCAGATGTTTCTTTTAATATAAGTGCTGGTTCTTTCTATTTTTTAACAGGAACAAGTGGTGCTGGTAAAACAACGCTTTTACGATTGATTTATCAATTACTTAAACCAGTCAAAGGAACAATCAAATTATTTAATCATTCTTGTTCTGATTTATCACGTGATGAATTAACATCATTACGTCAAAAAATGGCAATTGTATTTCAAGAATATTCTTTGATTTCGCACATGTCTGTATTTGATAATGTCGCTTTGCCATTACGCGTTCGTGGTGTTCCAAATGATAAAATAAAAAAGATTGTAACTAAAACACTTGAATGGGTTGGTTTGGGAAAATTTGCAGATGCTTATCCTATGGAATTAAGTGGCGGGCAACAGCAACGCGTATCTGTAGCACGTGCTATTATTGTTCAACCAGCTATCTTATTAGCAGACGAACCAACAGGCAACCTTGATGATGAAAACGCTTCAAGATTAATGGAATTATTTATTCAGATGAACAAGGTTTTTGGAACAACAATCATACTTGCGACACATAATAAAAAATTATTGGAAACATACCATTTTCCTGTGATAACGATTGAAAATCATCATGTTGCATTTACTGGAATTACTGGTAATTCAGAAACCAATTCCACCAGAAAATGGAAGGGACCAAAACCACAATCTTCTGATTCTTTTTCAGAATTATCAAAACAACTTGAAGATATTGGGAATCAATAAATGAAGAAAACTAAACTTGTATTTTCATTGGTTCGTGAACAATCTATTTTTATGACAGCAGTTATTGCCATATTGTCTTTTTTATCCATTGTGGCATTTGGGATTTCTTTATCCATCGCCTCAGGTGTTATTCGTTGGAATAATCAATGGGATAAATATGCAACTATTCAGGTTATGAAATCTGATAATATTCCTGCAATAAAACAGGTATTTAATAAATATAATAATAAAATTGAATCTGTTCGTGAAATACCAAGAAACGAAATGGAAGAATTGATGAAACCTTGGATTTCAAGTGGTGCTAAATTAAATGATTATCTGCCATCTATGTTTGAAATAAAATTAAAAGACGCAAAATCTATGGAAATCTTAAAATCTGAAATATCAAATCGCGCAAGATTTTTAACACATAATTCTGCATTAAAATCTTCTATTTCATCTGGTTGGAAATTGGTAAGCATAACAACTTTTGTTTTATTTATAATATTGGCATCTATTGGAATATGTATATCTTATATTTCACGAAATATTGCTATGTTGCATAAACACGAATTGGAAATATTAAATCAAATTGGTGCATCTGATAAATTCGTTGCGACACAAATGCAAATCATTGTTGGTAAAATCAGTTCTTTTGCATGTTTAGTTGGATTTTTAACTGCCTGCCCTATTTTGTTTATGATTCTTGGCACAGCACAATCAGCACGTGTTGGTTTGTTGGCTACATTATATTTATCAGGTAATGATTGGTTGGCATTAATGTTATTACCAATTATAATTGTAATGGTTTCTGTATATATAACTAAAAAAACAACATTAAAGATATTATCTGAAAAATGATTAAATATATTCCGTTATCTTTGGTTTTAATATTCTGTTTCATATTTGGTGGAATTATGTTTAAATCTATGACTCCACCGAAATGTCAAACACTTTTACAGGACGATAATATATTTGTATTAACAGGCGACACAAGACGCATACCTTATGCTGAAAAAAAACTTGAAACATTAAAATATGGGAATTTATATGTGATTGGCGCTGGTGCAAATGTAATACCAAATATATCCCATGTTAAAATAGAATCTTTGTCTAAATCAACATATCAAAATGCATTGGCTATAAAAAAGATAGTAAATAAAAATGAACTTAATCGTATTGTGGTCGTCACCACAGAAGACCACATGAATCGTGCATTATACCTTTTAAGACAAGAATTACCTAACACAGACATAATCGCATGCCCTGCAACTTTGACTGGTATGCCAACAGCAGAACGTGTTCAACGCTGGGCAATCGAATATGTAAAATATATTGTCACATTATGCGGAATAAAGGAAAGTTAAAAAAATGCTTAAAACATTCGTATTTTATTTTTGTTTGTTGATTTGGTTTATTATATGTACCCCATTATTAATCATCGGATTAATAAATGAAAAACTCGAAAGAAACTTCGCATTATTTATTGGGCGTGGTGCTTTGTTAATCGTCAGATTAGTTGGCGGAATAAAATATAAAATCCATTATCCATTAACAAATGAAAATGGAATACCTTTTAAACACAATATAAACACACGTCTTGACGGACGCGCTATTATCGCAGCAAAACACATGTCCGTATTGGAAATATTGATTTTATTTACACATATACCAAATGCATTTTTTATAATTAAGCGTGAATTGTTATGGATACCAATATATGGTTGGGCTTTTCTTAAAATTAAATTAATAGGTGTAAACAGAACACGTGGTGCAACCAATATGAAAGCTTTGGCACAAAAAGTGACTAAAAGAATAATGGAAGGCAGAACATTAATTATTTTCCCAGAAGGAACACGTGTAAAGCCAGGTCAACACATACAATTAAAACGTGGATTATTATTCTTGGCAGAACATTTGAAATTACCAATTATGCCTGTTGGAACAGATGCTGGATTATATTGGCCAAAGAAAGGCAAAATAAAATCAGGAACCGCGAATTTATATTTCGAAACAGAAATTCCATCTTCTTCAAGTTTAACAGAAATTCAGGAAGCGATTAACAAACATAGTTGTTAATCACACCAAGATTTGCGTTTTTCACCACCATAAGGGCGACCGACATTTTCCTGAACCAATACTAAACCAACATCTCTGTTTGCAGAATCAAAAACATTAGCATCTATACGCCCAGGATATTTATCATTCCTGATATTTTTTATTTCAACTTGCGACCCCACAGGAATTAATTCACCTAATCTTTGTTTTGCGTATTGTGCCCTTTTAATTTCTGATTCACATTTTCCATGTAATTCAGGTGTATCAACATTTTTTAACCGCACACTTATAGACATAACTTCTATGCCATCAGCCAATGTCACTTTGGCAATAAATGTATCGCCATCTATAATCTTTTTTACCACAGCAGGTGTCGCCACAGCATTAAGGCAAATTAAACACGATAAAAATAATACACAAAATTTTTTCATATTTATTAAGGCAACTTTGGTGACCATGTTGGTTCTGTTCCGTTCAAATCATCAGGTAAATCTATATCATAAATATTTTGACCTGTGATATCAACACTGCGAATATGACTTATACGTTCCTGATTATTTTCACTGCGTTCTGTTTCATAATAAACCAATCTGCGTGAACCAGGAGCCCAAGATGGTGCTTCCATATACCAGCCACCAGCCAATATTTTTTCATGTCTGCCCTGTTGATTCATAATACCAATATAAAATGTATCATCAGCCATTTTTGTAAATGCTATATATTGTCCGTCTGGAGACCAAGCAGGTGTAGCATAACGACCAGAACCGAAAGTAATACGTTTTTGTTTCAATGTAGATAAATCTAATACATGGATTTGCTGTGAACCCGACATATCAGAATTAAAAGCCATATATTTTCCATCTGGGGAATAAGATGGACTTGTATCAATATTTTTTCCAAAAGTTAACTGACGCAAAGATTTTGCATATATATCATATTCATAAATATTGGTTATACCATTTTTAACCAAAGATAATGCGACCTTTGTTCCATCTGGTGAAAAACGTGGTGCAAAATTCATACCACCAAAATTACCTAATTTTGTTTGGTCCCCTGTATCTAAATCAAGAACCCATACCATAGGGTCATCATTTCTATAAGATAAAAATACAATAGTAGACATATTTGGTGAAAAATGTGGAGACATAACAAATGTCTTTTTATCAGACAAATAACGCATACCATATCCATCTTGATCCATAATAGCCATTCTCTTAACCCTATCTGTTATTGGGCCAGATTCTGCAATAAATACAATTTGTGTATCAAAATATCCCATTTCACCGGTTAATCTTTCATATATAGCATCAGCCATAATATGCGCCAATCTTCTTACCGATTTTTTAGAAGAAATTAAACTTTGTGCTTCTATCTGTTCTTTGCCATTAACATCCCAAAGGTAAAATTCAAGTTTATAATTATCTTTGCCATCTGGTTTGATACTTGCTTGAACTAAATTCTGTGCTTTAATAGCAGCCCAATTTGTAAAATTAGGCATATCATTCATCTTTACATATTCAGGAAAAGCATCATGGTTTATAATTCTAAATAAACCGCTTCTTTTTAAATCGTTTTCAACAACTTCACGTAACATCTTGGCATCATTTGCAGGTACTTTGCCAATGATTTCAAATTTTTGAATTGCGATTGCAATTGGGTCAGTTCCCCCAGCAACAATATCAACATGCAATTCTGCTTTGGCTACATTAACAAATAAACAGGCAAAAATACCAAATAAACCGAAAATAAATTTACGCATAAAAAATCCTTTCCTTATATTCCGATTAAACCATTGTAAAATTCTATCACACTATGACATAAAAATCAAAAAAGTAAACCAAATAAAAAACTTTCATACCTATACAATCACCAACACAAAAGTCCACACACCCGCCATTACAGCGGTATATATAAATGTATTGACAAATGTAAATACAATGATATAGTCGTATGTAATCACATAAGTATAGGAGTTAGTATATGCCTAATGTAATGCAACAATTATTTGTAATGAATATTGAATCTTTGCTGAAAGAATATGCAGCATTTAGAACTTTTAATAAATCAGATTGCGTTATAAATATGCGAATTCCACATCAAATACTTGAAAGAATCAAAGAACTTGCAGACGAACAACATGTTCCCTATCAATCATTAATATCTTCTGTGTTATTTTCTTTGGCTAATATAGACGAAACAAAAAAATAATATTAACAACCTATTCCATAAATAAAACCGCCAGAACGGCGGTTTTAAATTTTGTTTTATATTTGTGGTTTACCAATTTGTTAAGATATCGCTACAACCCATTACTTTCATACCAGCTGTTGACATTATGAAAGATAATACCAACCCGATAACGAATAATAATGTAAAACCAACTATTAAACTAATACCTTTCTTTTTAAGGTCTTCAACACTACCACCTTTATCTTTATCACCTGCATTAACTATATATCCCCATGCCCAACCTGCGATATAGAATGCGGCACCGATAAATGCCATAATTCTTAAAATATCAAACACATTGTGCAAGCGGGTCAATAAACCACACATACCCTCATTTGCACTACCTGTAATCGTCAAGGACTTTTCAGCAAATGCAGATGCGGAAGTCATTACACCAAATGCGATAAAACTTACATTTCTTACAAATTTTTTCATATAAAATCTCCTTTCTCTATAAGATGTATTTTATCATAAAAAACACACATAAACAAATAAAAAAACGCCCAATCGGGCGTTTTAATATTTTTATTCAGATTTTAATTAATCTTCCCAAGATGGAACGATTACATATCTTGTTTGCAAAACTTGTTTTTTTGCACATTTAGAACAACCACAACCTGTTGTTGCTGGTTTGCTTTCTACGTATGTAGGAACAATTGCCTTTCTATCATTACGTTCTGTTGCACCAAATGTGTCTTTCATATACAAATCAGAACATCTTGTATTACGATATACAATTTTCTTGTCATCATTCAAAGAACGAATATCTTGGCTGAATTTTTTGCCATCTTCTGCGTAATAATAAACGCAATCTTCGCCTTTTTGACGATAACGAACATCAGTTTTATAATAATCATAACCAGAACAGCCGGCGACAATCACCAAAGCCAATATAGACAAGCAAGTTTTTTTCATTTTGTTTTTCCTTTGTTGTATCTCTCTAGCGTCCCGATTCGATATATGAATTGTTGCATAAATACCAATATTGTCAAGTGTAATATCATACAAAAACCAAAGTTTTTATGATATAATTATTCAGACGAATTAAATGGAGATTTTTATGCATTATAAAGATTTAAACCTGACAACTACAAAAAAACTGCTTAATAACGCCCTAAAAAACGGGTATGCAGTCCCTGCTTTTAATTTTTATAATATGGAAACATTAAAGGCAATAATAAACGCAGCCCAAATAACACAAAGCCCTGTAATCTTGGCTGTATCAGAACAGGCATTGGAATATATGGGTGACGATTTCTTAATCGGTATGTTTTCTAAATTAAATTTAAAGAAAGGTCAATTTGCCCTGCACCTTGATCATGGACATAGTTTTGAATCTTGCAAACACGCTGTTGATATTGGATTTTCATCTGTTATGTTTGACGGCAGCACCCTGACATTATCTGAAAACATAAAAATATCAAAAAAAGTTATCGAATACGCACATAAACACGATGTGTCTGTCGAAACAGAATTAGGCGTTTTATCTGGCATAGAAGATAAAAATACTAAATCTAAATATGGTTCTTATACCGACCCAACCATTGTGAAAGATTTCGTTAAACAAACTGGCACAGATAGTTTAGCCATCGCAATTGGAACATCCCATGGTATGTATAAAAGAAAAAGCAATAACGAAAAACTTAGATTAGATATTTTGGAACAAATTGCAAATAACATTCCAAAAACACCTTTGGTTTTACATGGTGCATCAAATATCCCACAAAAATTTGTAAATAAAATAAATAAATTTGGTGGCAAAATAAAAAATGCCAAAGGAATAAGTCCATCACAAATAAGACAAGCAATAAAATTACATATAACAAAAGTTAATGTAGAATCAGATTCACGAATCGCATTTATGTCATCAGTACGTGAAATTTTATTCAAACAAAAAGATTTAATAGACCCACGAAAATTTCTTGTACCTGCAATGGATACAATGTGTAAAAATTGCATAGATGAAATACAAAATATAATGGGTTCAGGATATAAAATATAAAAAAATAAAAAATCCGCCTATACGGCGGATTTTCTTGTGTTTATAAAAAATTATTTTGCACGTTCAACATATTCTAATGTTTCTGTGTTAACAACAATTTTTTCACCTTGTTCGATAAAGGTTGGAACCTGAACGCGAACACCATTATCCAAAATAGCAGGTTTACCACCACTGCCTGTTGCTGTTTGACCTTTCAATGCAGGTTCTGTTTCTTCAACAACTGCAACAACTGTTTTTGGTAATGTAATTGATACAGGATGACCTTCGACAAAGTTTGCCTTTACAACCATTTCAGGAGCCAAGAATTTCATTTGTTCACCCAAAGAATCGTTTGGCATTGTAAATTGTTCGTAATCAGACAAATTCATAAAGAAAGCATCTGTACCATCTGAATACAAATATTGACAATCTAAATCTTCAACCATCAATTTTTCAACTTTATCTTCTGCACGCCAGCGATCCCCGCCTTTGTTTCCAGAATCAATATCACGTAAATCTGCCTGAACGAAAGCGCCACCCTTACCAGGTTTAACTTTTGTAATAGATGTAACAGAATAACGTTTGCCGTTGTGGGAAATAACCCAACCAACACGCATATCATTAGCAATATAAGATGCCATTTATATACCTCTTGTTATAAATTTTACTTGTTAAGAATATACTAAACTTTTAAAATTCGCAACATTTTTATAAAAAAATCCGCCATAACGGCGGACTTTTTTTATTTTATTTTCATTTTACATACGCATTGGCATTAAAACGAACAATGCATCTGTATCTTTGTCAGTAGATTTAATAATTGTTGGTGACAAAGGTTCTTGCATTTCCATTTGGAATTTTTCGCCTTCGACCTGACCTGCAACATCAAGCAAGAATTTTACATTGAAATTAATTGTAAATGTTGCATCACCATTATATTCAATATCTAATTCCTGAGATGCAGTTCCTGCTTCCTGACTTGAAGCATTGATAACCAATTTGTTCATAGAGAAAGACAATGAAACAGATTTTGTTTTATCAACACTAGCCACAGAAACCAAATCTACTGCATTGATAAATTGTTTTCTGTCTAATACTGCAATTTTATCATTACCCTTTGGAATAACGACACGATAATTTGGATATTGAGCATCAACCAATTTACTTGTCAAAGTTGCAGCACCAACTGAAAAACGTGCCTTGGTATCAGATAATTCAACCAAAACATCATCAACATTAGCATCTTCTAATAACTTAGACAATTCACCAATAACGCGTCTTGGTAAAATTACAGATGGCATACTTGCACTACCTTCTGGTGCAGTAATAGCACACAAAGCCATACGTTGTGCGTCTGTTGCAACTGCTGTTAATTTACCTTCATCTCCGATATGGAAATAAATACCGCCAAGATGATAACGAACATCATCTGTTGGAATTGCGAATTTAGTTTGATTAATCAAATGTGCTAAATCACCAGTAGTCATTTGGAATTTAGTACTTAAATTACCACCAGCCATCACAGGGAAATTTTCTGCTGGCAAAGTTGGCAAATGGAATATAGCACGACCACTTGATACAACCAATTTATCACCAGATTGTTTAAATGTAATTTCTGCATCATCTGGCAATTTACGAACGATATCATACAACATTTGAACTGGAACTGTTGTTTTTCCAGACAAAGTAATATCTGCTGCAACATGTTCAACCAATTCTAAATCTACATTCGTAGCAGACAATATCAAATCTTCTGCGACTTCTATTTTAACATTCACCAATATAGGCAAAGACGCACGTTTTTCAACGATTGATTGCATATGCCCCAGTGCACGTATTAAATCCTGACGGAACACTGAAAATTCCATAACATACTCCTGTTCTTTCTTTATTTGTTTTTATTTAGTTTTTTACTTGCTTGTTAGTGTACCAAAAAAAAACGATTCGGTGCAAGAGTAAAACGCACTTGCACCGATATATTTTATATATTGACAAAAAAGTTTTTAGGTTATTTTATCAACAATTTTTCAAGTTTATTGCGGATTTTTTTCAAATCATCAAATTTTTTGATATTGCCCTTTTCCGCAAAAGATATATCACCTGTTTCTTCAGAAACAACCAATACAACCGCTTTTGACATTTCGGACATACCAATCGCAGCACGATGACGTGTTCCATATTTCCATTGTAATTGATTTTGTGATAATGGCAATATCGCGCCTGCAAAAGCAATTTTATTATCATTTATTATGACAGCCCCATCATGCAAAGGTGTCTTGTTAAAAAATATAGTTAACAATAATTCACTTGATATTCTTGCATCTATCTTTGTTCCATATCTTTCAATAACACCATCATCTATATCTTCTGGAAATACTATCAAAGCACCAGTATGTTTTTCCGACATATAACTTACAGCTTTTACAATTTCTTCAATAGATTGCTGAATATCTGATGATTTTTTTGCATCCTGTTTAAACGCAAATATTATATTACGCCAGCCCTTTATATTTCCCATTAAAGCCAAAAATTTTCTTAATTCTGGTTGAAAAATAACTATTAATGCAACAGATAAAAATAATGCTAACCAATGCAAAAAACGTCCCAGTAAATTCAAATGAATCAAAGGCAATAAGAAACTAAATCCCCATAAAAACCCTAACCCTATTAATCCACGAACTAATTTTTCAGAAGATGTGTTTTTAATAAAACTTTTATAAAAAGCATATACAGCAACACAAATAATTACTAATTGTAAAGCATTCAACCAATTTGTCATTTTGTTTTCCTTTTATCTATTTTCAAATAATGGTTTATATAAATTTGCTATTGGTCTGTTTAACCATTCCGGATCACCGCGTTTTGCATGTGCGCCATGTTTTTTTGCGGTTTTGCATGGATTTTCATCAGCCAACCAACTTTCTAATAAATCACCTGCAATTAATCCTGCAACAAAACCACCAGCCACACTTAACCCACCGGTCAAAGGTGCCAACAACAATCCCAATCCCACAGCAGAACCAACCTTGCCTGCAATTGCACCGCCACTTATCTTTATATCTGGTTCTGCAAGATTACCAGTAATTTGCAAAGCGTTTACTAAATTGCCAGACAAAGATAATTTTAATCCACGTACAGGAACCGTTGCCAAAGATAAATCTATTTTTTCTTTACCTAAATCTAATGTTCCTGCTAAACGAACATTTATTGCCTGCGTTTCTACTGCGACACCATTTTGTGTTTCAATTAAACCATTTCTTAATTTAACATTTACCACAGCACCCTTAATCGCAATCATATCACGTTTATTACCTGAAAATAAATCTTCAACGTTATTACGCAATGAAGTCAAGAAATCACCACCATACATATATTCAACCAAATCTGCATGTGCATAACCTTTATCCACAGAATAAACAACAACAGGTCCAGTCATAGATTTCATTATTTGCGACATATTATTTCCATTTGCTCGAACATACAAATCAAGATTAACTGGCAAACCTGAAATAACATCATCAACATCTATTTCTTTTAATATATCACCAACATATATATGATTGCCATGTGCCCCTGCTTCTGCCGTATAGCGCCCTTGTTCATTTATATTTGCGATTATAACAGCGTCTATATTTCCCGAAGCAATTTCTGTTGATACATCTGCACGTAATTTATGATTTTGAACTTTTAATTTTACATTCATATTTTCTAAATCAAGTGAATGATAAACAACAAATTTTTTCCAATTCAATTCCAAATTCATATCAATGTTGTATAAAAATTCACCGAACAAAGGCATATCTTTAAATACATTTAAATCACGATTTGGATGCACCCATTCTTTTCCTACACCAAACCATTCAGGAAAAGATTTATAAATATCTATTTTATTAGAATTTATTTTTGCATCTATCTTTGGTGTTGATTTAGACCAATCATAAATTCCAGAAAAACTTAATGCAGATTCACCAATATCAATTGATGATTTTCTAAAAGATATTTTCTTTCTGTCAATTCCACCTGCTATATTAATTTTAATTGTTGGTAATTGTATAATATTCACATTAAACCAATTTCCTGATTTTCTTATATTTGGTATATCACCACGAACAACAAAATCTATTGGTAATTTACTTTTTCCTTCTAATGCAATATCTGCTATTAATGCTTGTCCCCCAGTAGCGAAAGCAACCTGCATTGGATATATTTTTCTTTCAGCATTGTATTCAGAAAATTTTATAACAAATGGGAAATTTGTATCATAAGGTTTTACCCAACCACTATATTCTACATTTTCATCATGCATATAATTATGAATTCCAAAACTTGATAATTCATATTTTTCACCACCTATATTCGCTTTAACATTTTCTATTTCTAATCCACCGAAAGGCAATCTTTCTACTGGATATTTCATCTGAATATTTTTTTCTGCTGTATTATTTTCTTCTTTTTTTACTTCATTAACAACAACAGACCATTCATCATTATCATTTTTTTCAAGGTTTATTTTTGCATCATGAATTTTTATATATCTAATAACAGGTCGTGATTTAAACAAAGAAAAGAAATCAAGACGAACATCTATTTTTTTTGCACTAAATAAATTTTTTTGGTTGGCCCAATCAGCATTTGGAATACGAACAGAATTTAATTGAATTTCAGGTCGTAATGAAAAACGCCATGTCATTTTACCATCTATTTCTATCTGCATATTCGTAGAATCACGCAATACAGATAAAATACTGCCACGCAAAGATTCAAGATTCATTTGATTTAATGCAACTATGATTGCAACAATCAACCCCATAAAGAATAAAAACATTCCACGTAATAACCAAAGATGACGTCTATAAAAAGCATATACAAACATAATATCCACCTATGGTACTTGAAATTCTAAAAACTTTATTACAGATTGCATAAATTCAGGAACATCTGCACGCAAAGTTATTTCACGTCCTGTTCCAGGATGCACAAAAGTTATCTTATATGCAAATAAAAATAATTTTTTTGTTGTTAATACCGAACCTAATATCCCGTCTAGTTTATCACGTGTGATTCCATATAAATCATCACCAACAATAGGCGCCATCAAAGAATATGCACTATGTAATCTTAATTGATGTGTTCGTCCTGTATGCGGTGAAAATAAAACCCAAGATAATAAACCAGTGGCTTCACCAAGAACTTTATATTCCGTAATCGCATGTTGTGCCTGAACGCCTTTTGGAATATTTGCAGAATCTTCAAACACCTGACCTTTGACAATATAATTATCTATGACACCAGATTTTTCAGATAAAACGCCATGCAACAAAGCCAGATATTCTTTGTGAGCTGTTTTATTCTGAAATTGTTGAGATAAATGTTGTGCTGCCTTTTGATTTTTTGCGACAACTAATAATCCACTTGTTTCTTTATCAATACGATGAACCAAAGAAATTTTGTCATACGGGAACAAAGCAGCAGCCATTTTATCCACAGATTTTCTTATGCCTGTTCCACCTTGAACTGCCAAACCAGCAGGTTTATTAAAAACAACTATGTCGTTGTCATTATGAATAATGCATTTACGTAATTCTTCTAAATCAGCCAAAGAATATTGTTCACCATTTTCTGTTTTTTTAACTTTCTGATATGATTGTAATGTTGGCGGTATACGTATCATATCGCCAAAATGTAATACTTCAGTTCCTTTGCATCTTGATGAATTTATTCTTATCTGTCCGCCACGACATAATTTATAAAAATCCCTTTGCAACATTCCAGGATAATAACGTAAAAACCAACGCAACAATCTTGTTCCGTCTTCTACTTCTGAAACCTTGATAAATTCCGCCATAAATTATTCGCCGTATGTAATAAATACACTATTGTTGCTTTGACCGGTACAAACACCTGTTGCACCACCATCTTTGTGATTAGATTTATTATACCCCACAGAATCAACCCATGCTTTTATGCTTAAACTTTGACAATCGCTTTTGTTTAATCCGTTGATTTTCACAATAAATTGACGCGGATTAGAAGAATCAACGACCACTTCGTATGTTCCACCATAAGGATTCTTTGGATTTACATGTATGGCACTAAAAATAGTATCATTATCTAATTCAGCCAATTTAGAAAAATCATCATATTGACCAAAATGTTCACGAATTCCTGTGACAATCGCAGTGACATTATCTGTCACACGACTATTTTTTTCAACCCCGAAACCATAGGAAATTAACGCAAAAGCACCTGCTGTTAAAAGCCCCATAATAGCCAATACACCGACCATTTCTATCATTGAACGACCTAATTCTTGTCTCATGTTATACCTCTATTTGATTTTTATAAATTATATAATATCATATTTATTATGAATATTCAATTTAGAGATTTAATAAAAAATGCCCCTTTGTCCCCAGGAATCTACAAAATGTATGATGAAAATGGGAACCTGTTATACGTGGGCAAAGCCAAGAATTTATTAAATCGTCTGCGTCAGTACATAGATATCAGTAAACTCGAAAATCACAAACAAGTTATGCGTTTATTGGTTAAACGTGTTGAATGGGAAATAACACCTACTGAACAAGACGCATTAATACTTGAAGAAAAATTAATAAAAACATTAAAACCAAAATATAATGTGATGTTAACAGATGGAAAAATGTATCCTATGTTGGCATTAACAAAACATGAATTTCCACGTTTATTAAAATTTCGAGGAAAAATTTCACAAAAGAAAGATGTATTTGGACCATACCCATCTGTGTATGCTTTGAATGAAACAATAAAAACTATTCAACGTGTCTGCAAATTAAGAACTTGTAATGATAGTTTTATGAAAAATCGTTCAAGACCATGTTTGTTATATCAAATAGGAAGATGTTCTGCCCCATGTTGTTTACCACAAAAAAATTATGATAAAAATGTTCAATTGGCACGAAAAATTTTAACAGGTGATAGCGAACCTATAATCAAAGATTTAACAAAATTAATGAAAGATTTTTCAGATAAAATGGATTTTGAATCTGCCGCTGAAATACGTGATAAAATAAAAGCATTAACAACAACCACAAATCGCGGTATACGACAGAATCAGCCGTATACACAAAATTTACAATGGAATAAAAATGTATCTGAACTTGAAAAATGGTTGGGTATAAAAATATCATGCGTTGGTGTATTTGATAATTCACATTTATTTGGTAAAAATCCTGTTGGTGCGATGATTGCTTTTGGACATGATGGTTTTATAAAATCATCATACAGACATTTTAAATTACAAGATTTTTCACGCGCAGGAAATGATATTGCAATGATGGAAGAATTTGTAAATCGTGCAATCAAAGATGGGCCTAAAATTGATTTAATTATTGTTGATGGTGGCCCAGCACAATGGAACATAGCAACAAAGGTTTCTAATGGTAAAATACCTGTTCTTGGGGTTGCCAAAGGTGAAGTCAGAAATGGTGATGAACATTTCATTATGCCTGATGGTTCTGTAAATAAAGATTTACCGAAAGATTCTGCCCTATTCTTGTTATTACGTCTAGTCAGAGATGAAGCACACCGATTCGTAATAACATATCATCGTGCTACACGCGCAAAACAATTGACCGCTTCTGTTCTTGATTCTATTGAAGGCATTGGACCAAAGCGTAAAAAACAATTATTACAACATTATGGTTCTGTTCGTTCTATTATGGACGCAGATTTAAAATCTTTATTACATGTCCCAGGTCTTGGAAAATCTGCAGCAGAAAAAATATATGCATATTTCCATTCAGAAGTGTTATAATATACAAAGATAAAAAAGAAAGGAGAAAAAATAAATGAAAATATTTGTAAACTTTTTATCTATATTCCGCATTTGTGCAGCATTTGCAATAATACCAGCAATAATGTATAAATTGCCATGGACAACATTTATATTATTTGTTTTGGGGTCTATTTCAGATTTTCTTGATGGATTTTTGGCACGCAAATATAATTGTTGCTCAAAAATCGGTGGGGTCTTGGATCACATTGGTGATAAATTATTAGTATGTAATACATTAATTTTATTAGCATTGATGTTGCCAAACCCATACATTGTTATTCCTGTTATCATTATGATTGCACGTGAATTGTATATAAGTGGTTTACGTGAATTTTTAGGAACACAAAAAATTGAAATGCCTGTACCAAAGGCAAGATTTTCAATGGGTAAAATTAAAACAACACTTCAAATGATTGCATTATCAATATTCTTAGGTTTTGCAGTTGTGACATCATCTATTACACCAACAACTGATAGTGCATTTTTGATGAAATTATTTTACTATTTACCAAACATTGGTATCGTATTTTTATATTTTGCATTGGTTGCTTCTTTATGGTCTGCAAC
>JAFZIM010000055.1 GCA_017554365.1 Alphaproteobacteria bacterium
CAGGACAAAGATTCAAGGGTTGGCGTTTTGTTAACCCAACATCAGTTCAGGTTGGCAACTAAAAAAATTGATATGCGTTCCGGCATATCAATAAAAGAAAGTGTTTTCCTTACTTTCATTTTTGTTAAAAAATACCGCCCATTTGGGCGGTGTTTTTTTATGAATTTTTATTTGTCCCATACATCTGATATTATATATTCTGCGATTAATGGAACTGATATTTTTGCGATGGTTTCCATTATATATTTTATTCTTTGTGCGAAATTTTCTGCTTCGCTTTCAACACATTCGAATATAATTTCATCATGAATTTGTAATAACATTTTAATTTTATCTTGGTTTGGAACAATTATTTCATCGTGTATTTTTACCATCGCCAAACGCATTATGTCTGCTTCAAAGCCCTGAATTGGTGCGTTGATAGCAGCACGTGTTGCATATCCACGCATGCGTGGATTTTTGGCTTCTGGAATTTCTATTCTGCGGTGCCATGGTGTATAAACACATGCGTTTTCCAATACGAAATTTGTTATATGGTTAATATATTCACGAATTTCAGGTAATTGTGCCATATATGAATCTATGATTTGTTTTGCTTCATCACGTCCAATGTTTAATTGATTAGACAAACCCCATGCAGAAATGCCGTATATAATAGAAAAGTTTATTGTTTTTGCAGCACGTCTTAAATCTTTTGGCACAGGTTGAGTGTCTGGAATATTAAATACCCTGCGGGCAGTTTGTTCGTGTATATCAAGACCACGATTAAATGTTTCTTTGAACATAGATATATTTGCGACTTCTGCCAATAATCTTAATTGAATTTGTGAATAATCAATCGCGATTAATTTATGTCCGTTTTCAGCAACAAAACATTTTCTTATTTCTTCGCCCAATTTTGTTTTTACAGGAATGTTTTGCAAATTTGGATTGCGACTTGATAAACGGCCTGTGTTTGTGCTGGTTTGCAAATAAGTTGTATGAATACGGCCGTCCATACCAATTTGATGTGGCAGGGCGTCTGAATAAGTTGTCGCCAATTTAGAAACTGAACGCCAATTTAATATTTTTTCAATAACTGGGTGATATTCAATTAAATCGTTTAATGTATCTGCATCAGTTGATTTCTTTTTACCAGATGGCAAATTCAATTCGTCAAATAAAAACACTGATAATATTTTAGGGCTTCCGATATTAAATTCGTGTCCGACCAAAGCATATATTTCATTTTCTAATTCTGTTAATTGATTATGGAATACATTTGATAACTGATTTAATTTATCACGATTTACTAAAATTCCATTTCTTTCCATTTCGCACAAAATAGGGCAAAGTGGCAAATCACAATTTTCATATAATTTCTTTAAATTTTCATTTGCGTTTAATTGTGGACGCATCAATTTATATAATGCCATACATACAACTGAATCTTCGCCTGAATATTGGGTTGCTGATTCAATAGACAATGTTTCAAAATGTTTTTCAGAATCTTTGATTTTTGTATCAAATAATTCTTCAAAAGTTATATTATGATGATTCAAATATTTTAATGCTAATTCGTCTAAACTATGTCCGTGCAAAGACCCATGCAAAGCATAAGATAACAACATTGTATCATCAATAGGGCGAATTTCGTTTATATTCCAACCCTCATTATGCAAAATATGCAAATCATATTTTATATTATGTGCGATTTTTACTATGTTTTTATTAGTAAATATCGGCCACAATTTTTTATAAACAATATTTATATCGAGTTGGTTGTCTGCAAAACTTTCACCGCCAAACAAATCCATAGATTTTGTAATATGGCGAATCGGTATATATGCACCATGTTTTTCATCATAAGCCAATGAAATACCAACAATTTTATCTGTTATTTGATTAAGGCCTGTGGTTTCTGTATCAAAAGCAACAACATTATCAATGTGTGATAAAAATTCGTCCAATTGCGATTCATTTGAAATGGTTATTATATCCATTTCTGATAATTCAGATTGTTTTTCTGTTGATTCTGTTATTGTTTCCACCGGACAAATAGATTTTTCATATTCAGATACTTCTGAATTTATGATTTCGCATTTTTCGTCTGATTTTGGAAATAATTTTTCAATTTTTGAAATTAACGCATTACTTTCAATTTTTATTTTTACGAAATCAAGCGCTGATTTTTTAGTAAAGCAAAATGGCTGAATAATCAACCCGTCTAAATCAACATCTGATTTTAATGTCACCAATTGACGCGAAATAAATGCTTTGTCTTTGTTATCAATTAGCAAATTGCGGATTCTTTCGTTTTTTACAGAATCTACATTTGCGTATAAATTATCAAGATTTCCAAATTCATTTATCAAGTCAGCCGCTTTCTTTGGGCCAATGCCAGGAACCCCAGGAACATTATCAACTGAATCGCCCATCAAAGATTGGACATCTATGACCTGAGATGGTTTTACCGCGAATTTTTCAAGAACCTCAGGTTCGCGAATTTCACGTTGTTTCATGCCGTCATAAAGATATACACAATCAGATACTAACTGCATTAAATCTTTATCACTGCTGATTATTCGTGTTCCGCCTTCGTTATAACAATTTGCAGTTGCGATGGTTGCGATAACATCGTCTGCTTCGACATCTGGAATACACAACATAGGTATTCCCATCGCATGAACCCCTGTTTTAATCAAATCTGTTTGTAATAATAAATCAGCAGGTGGTTCAGAACGATTGGCTTTGTATTGTGGGTATATGCCCTGACGGAAAGAGATTCTTGATGCGTCAAAAACACATACAAAAGAATCATTTTCTTTGGCGTCTGCCAATAATGGTAAAAGCATATTGAAAAATCCATATACTGCACCAATAGGCGTGCCGTCCCTGCGGGTCAAATTACCATGAACCCCATAGTATGCACGAAATACCAAAGAATTTCCGTCAATTAATGTTAGCAATTTATATACCCCATCTTGTTTTAGAATATATAACGTGCTTTCAAACGTAAATTATATTCAAGTAAATCAATATCTACGCCATTTTTATCATACACATCTGGGGAATATAAAACTTGACCTTCAACATCAAATTTTACAGGCAACAAAGGCATATCTATTGTCACACCCAA
>JAFZIM010000056.1 GCA_017554365.1 Alphaproteobacteria bacterium
TGGCGTTGCATCATGTAAAACATATTATGGCGATCCATCAACGTGTGTATTGGATAATTCAAATGCATGTGAAATAACTGGTTTAACATGTGAAAGTGGATACACATCAACCACATGGGGTGAATGGTTACAGGCAAATATGGCTCTGTTAGCACAAAATTTGGCAAACGGAGTTACTTGTAGTCCATCAGAGGTTGGTGGATGTAATAATGGGGAACTAGCAGCGGGTGAAGGAAAGACAATATTTGATGAACCAATAAATGGTTTTAATGGTTTAACATATATAATGGCTTGTTCAGATATATCGGCCGATGCAAATAATGTGAACACAATGTTAAGTTCAAAAGATTCTATGACCCAGGGACAAATAACGGGAAAATATTGTTGGTTAAGAACGTCAAAAATTGATAATATAAATGTCAGAAATTCACAATGGGTTTTTTATAGTGAACATGCATCTGCACAAGAATGTGCAGAAGAGTGTGCTTTTGCTGTAAACATACCCAATCCTGAAAATTACATGACTGCCTCTATAATGTCTGATGCGAATGAAATATTTTGTGCAGCAAATGCAATTACAATTAATTGGACAGATGCTGACAGCGAAGATATTTCTGCCAATAATGCGGGTTCAACATTCTATGGTGGAAATGTTCGTACCCCAGTCAAAGCCACAACCAAACCAGGTCAAAGATTCAAGGGTTGGCGTTTTGTCGCCCCAACACCTGTTCAGGTTGGTGAATAAAAAAATTGATATGCGTTCCGGCATATCAATAAAAGAAAGTGTTTTCCTTACTTTCATTTCAAAAAAAACACCGACATTTTGTCGGTGTTTTTATTTTTTCAAAATTCTTGCTTTACTGCGTTCCCATTCGCGTTGTTTTATTGTTTCGCGTTTATCGATTTTATGTTTACCGAAACCAACGCCCAATAAAACTTTTAATTTACCACGATTATTAAAATACAATTTTAATGGAACAATAGTCGCACCTTTTTCCTGTAATTTTCCAATCAAACGATTTATTTGATTACGATGTAATAATAATTGACGTGGACGTCTTTCATCAAAATTCACAGCGCGATTTGCAGTAGGTAATTTTTGAATTTCTACCCCAGCCAAAAATAAATTATTATCACGGTTTTGAACAAATCCATCAACGATAGTGACCAAACCATAACGTACAGATTTAAGTTCTGCACCAGTCAATGAAATGCCGGCTTCAATAGTATCATTTATTGAATACGCAAATCGTGCTTTACGATTTTCAGAAACCTGACCAAACTTTATAATTTGACGTGGCATTTTGGATATAATCTCTTTGTGTTTTCGTATAGTATATATTCTAAATCATTAATTTGCAAATTTTTGATATTTGCTAATACTTTCGCAGTTTCGATAATCATAGATGATTCACATGTTTTACCGCGATAAGGAACAGGGGCGCAATATGGTGCATCTGTTTCAATTACAATTTTGTCTGTTGGAATTTTAGCAAATGTTTCGCGTATAGATTCAGAATTTTTAAATGTTAAAATACCACTGGCTGAAAAATAAAAACCGCGGTCCAGCATAATTTTTGCTAATTCCCAACTGGAAGTGAAACAATGCATAACCCCATGATATTTATCTGTCAGGATGTGTGCCGTGTCTTCTTCGGCTTCACGGGTGTGTATTGCCACAGGCATATCGTGTCTATATGCGATATTTAATTGCTTTTCAAATAATTCAATTTGTTGTGTTCGTGTTTGTGGTGAATAATGATAATCAAGTCCGATTTCACCAATACCAACGACCAAAGGATTTGATAAAATTTCATCTGTTAAAAATTCTTCTGGGTTTTGGTCTATGTAATCAGGGTGGATACCAGTTGTCACAAAAATATTATTATGATTATTTGCTATTTCTAATGCTGGTTTTATATCTTCAGGATTAGCCGTAGCACAAATCATTACACCACATCCAGCATCAACAGCATTTTTAATATATGCATCAACACCATTTTTATAATCGTCTGTTAAATGACAATGTGTATCTATAAACATTTTTTGATTTCCATAATAATTTTGAATAAAGCAATTTCTTCTTTTAAATTTAGTGTGTTTATATCGTCTATAGATTTCGTTGCCATAGGATACAAATCAGCCAAACCAAAATATGCAATTGCATCAAGTAATATATCAGAAATAGATTCTGCATCGGCTATCTTTGTTGCTATTTGCATAACATCGCTTGCAGTTGCAGATTTATTTTGCAAAACATTTAATAATTTTTCATATAAAACATCGCCACCAGATGCTTTTAAATTAGCGATTTTTCCAAAACTGCCATTTGCTAATTTTAATATGTCGTTGCTAATTTCAGTTTCCGGCATAAAGATTTGGCATAATTCGCGTAATTCAGATATTGTTAATGGGTGCATTTTTTCAACGCGTGCACGCGAACGGATAGTAGGCAAAACTTTTGATAAATTATGAACGATTAATAAAAACAAAGTGTTTGCAGGTGGTTCTTCTAATAATTTCAATATCGCATTTGAAGCCGCAGGATATGTTAATTCATCAACAGAATCAATCAATACAACACGCCATTTACCTGACATAGATGACATCTGCATACGTTCAATCATATCGCGTATAGTTTTAACTGAAATAGATTTTGCATCAGATTTTATTTTTCCATCTTTATCAAGGTTTCTTTCTAAATCGATTATGAAAAAATCACCTATATTACCATAAACCATCTTAGCGATTTTATAAGCCAAGGTTGCTTTACCAATTCCTTTTGGTCCACATAACATCCACACAGGGTGAATAGGGTGGTTTTCGCGGTCATTCCATGCGTCAGTAAAACTTTTCCAAGTAGATTGATGACCAATTAGATAATCGTTGTCTATCGGTTTTGGAAATTCAAATAAAACGTTCTTTTTCTTCGTAGCCATTTATCTTCCCCATATCATTACAGATATATTTTTTAACACGCGTCCAAAAAATTGAATTTTTCTGACTTTATTTTTTGCAACTAATGGAATTCTTTTCATTATATCGCCATTTTTTTCAATAACTATTTCACCAATTTGTTGACCTTGTTTTATCGGTGCAACCACAGGTGTATCATATCTTGCCAAAACACGAACAGATTTAAATGAATCTTCTTTTGGCAAAGTAATTGCGACATTTTCATTTGTTGTTGCTTCTATTTCTGGTTGTACGCCATACCACACAGGAATTTTGGTTATAGTATCATTTGCACGATAAAATATTTTGTTATGTGTGTTTTTATAAGCATGATTTAACATTTTTTTCATTTCTTCTGCAAGTGCATCATGACCTTTGCCATGAAAGCCATTTATAACACCGATTAATCTTCGGCCACCAACTTTGGCACTGGCAACCATACCATATCCACCATCTTCTGTATGACCTGTTTTAAGACCATCAGCACCAGCCATATTGAATAATAATTTGTTATAATTTAATGTGTGTGTTGCAACCCAATCACTGCACCATTTTGTTTGTGTTTCTTCAAATTCAAATTTTTTTGTTGCAAACATTGGGTATATATCAGGGTATTCATCAATAATATATTTTGCCAATTTTCCCAATTCTCGTGATGTCATTAAATTCTTTTCATTAGGCAACCCACTAGCATTACCAAAACTTGATTGTTTTATACCGATTTCCTGGGCCTTTTTTTGCATAAGTTCTGTGAATTTAGATTCATTACCTGCTATGTTTTCAGCAACAACAACAGACGCATCGCCTGCTGATAATACGATTATTGCTAAAATAACATCTTGAACAGATATTTTTTGTCCTGTGACAAGGCACATTTTACTGGCTGAATACCAAAAAGGATTTTTATAATCTGCGTTTTCAGAAACTTTGAATTTATCAGTCATTTTTATATGACCTGATTTAATTTCATCAAACAATACCGCCAATGTCATCAATTTTAGCATTGATGATGGTGGCATTAAAATATCAGCATTTTTTGTATAAATTTCTGTCCCACTATCATAATCAAAAAGATAAGCAGATTTTGCTTTGGTATTAAAAACATCTGCATTCACAGCAGTAGTAAAAACACAAAACAATAAAATCAGGAACTTTTTTATCATATCAATAAAGATAATAGCAATAATAACCAATATTTCCAATATTTTTTTATAAAAAATACGCAGGTGTTTAACCTGCGCATTTTAGAGAATTATCTACCATTTCTTGTGCTTGAATAATAGGTCATATTATTTAATATTGTCTGATTATAATTTATGTCTGTCAAAGAACGTTTTTGTATGATTTCAAAAATTTTATCTTCTAACTCTTTGATTAATGCTTTTTCTTCATAATCAGATTGAGAAGATTTCAAATCAAATTGTTTTATTAAATTGATAATTTCATCTCGGTCTTGTTTAGTTGTTGTATTAAATACAGCATTGGCAAAGTTATTAAACATTTCTTTGTTTTTTATAATTTCTTTTATATTTGCCATTTCAGGAAATTTAGTAGAAGAATATTGCAAATATTTTTCTGCCACTTTATTTAAACGTTTACGTGTTTGAATTGGAATGTCTATGGTATAAAAATATAAAACCCATAATAACAATATAGAAATAAAGGCCAGTAAACAATAATCTTGAACTTCAAAATGTTTTGTTGTTTGTTGTGGAAGTGTTAAAATTATTGCGTATGTTCCACCACCCAGCAATAAAGCAGTCACCATGTAATAAGGCAAACAATATTTTAATAATACTTTGTTATAACTCATTTTTTAATCCTTTTAATAATTTCTTCCGCGGATAGTGTCTGATACAAGCGATAAAAATATACTTAAATCGTTTTTCAAAGACCAATTTTCAATGTAGTTGCGTTCTATGGTATGAATTTCTTGATTAAAAGCGCCATTGTCCATTCTACCGATGTTTAATCTTAATCCTGGTTTGGTTGCAAATCTTAATTGAAAATCAGGATTTTTAGATTGAATTTCTGTAAATAATTTTGAACGTATAGGTCTTGGGCCAACCAATGACATATCGCCTTTTAGAATATTTACCAATTGTGGTAATTCATCAATGCTATATTTGCGTAAAAATTTACCGATATTTGTGATTCTGGAATCTGTCTTAGGGTTAATCACAGGGGATTCATCGCTATTAATATGCATTGTACGGAATTTATATAATGTAAATGTTTTGCCATGAAAACCGATGCGTTCTTGTTTGAATATAACAGGCCCATCACTTTCTTTTTTGATTGCTATACCGCATGCTATTAACAAAGGGAACAATAATACCAAACCAGCAAAAGCATTACTAACATCAATAAAACGTTTTATTTTCCATTTTATTGGTTGTTTTATTGCATAGTCGTATTTGGCAAAAAAATCGCCAGAAGTACTTAAATCAATAAAAGTTTCTTGGTTCTTGTTCATTTTTTTATCTTTATATTATATGATAATTGGGATTTTTATGATGTCAATAAAAATTGACAAAATATATTGACAAAAAATCAAATGTACAGAAATCTCATATATTTTTGCTTTTTTATAGGCCTTTTTTATGGTATAATCTTATTAAAAGGAATAATAAAGGGGAATTTATATGCCTAAATCACAAATTTCAAAAAATGGGGAAGTTTTGCGTAATTTTTCAGATTGGCTTGATGAAAATGTGGAATCTGCAAAACGAAAATTAAAAAGAACAAAATTGGATAGGGCGGCTAAAATCACAGCGACCCAAGATGAAACCAAATGGGAAGCCGTAAAATACTATTTCAAACAATTACACAATACAAATAGAATGGCGTTTAATACATTACTTGAATATCTTGCGAAATTGGCAAATGTGGGGTTAATAGATAATAAACTTTTAAGAATAGCAGAAAAAAAGTATGCTGAATTAAAACGCAACGATATAAAATTTGTTGAATGGTTGAAAAAACATCCTGCTACTTCTTCTTATTTATCTTATTATTTTTTGGTTGCTGCGCTTAGTTTAATGACTTGGGGCGGAATCAAAGGGGGAAATCGTGGTCAACAAGATGACAATGATACACCAAAGAAAGAAATTATCATAGAACCAAATGATGAAGAAATTGTAATAGAACCTGATGGTGATTATGATAAAAAGAAGAAAAAAGATAAAGTAGTAAATAAAGTTTACGATTTAACAGATAAAAACTTTATGGAAAATTTTGTTGATGAAAATTGGGAAGATGTTGTTATTGGTTTATTAGAACTTGAAACATATCGTGATAAACCAACATTGCAGAAGGGTGAAGATCGTTATACTTATGGACCTGGAATAACATGGGTTTATATAAAGGATGAAAATGGGGTTGTAGAACAGAAACCTTGTATTGGTGATTATAAAAAAATGGCAGAAGGTTTCTCAAAAAAACAAGTTTGGGGACAGGTTCGTCTGCATCTTTTGTATAAAACAGAAGTGATGGCAAAAATAAAAAATGCGTATATAAGCCGTGGAATCACAAAAGTTTCTTCTGAACAAATTTTAGGCCTTTTGTTCGCCGGATATCAAACACCTGCCTATGTAGATAATATTATATCTGGTATTGTAAAAGCAGGTAATAATAAACAAAAACAAATAGATGCATTTCAATATTATAAGGGCAAAAAAAAGTGGAAAACTGGCACAATCAGACGTCGTTGGTGGTGTGCAATGTATTATGCTGGTAAAATAGATTCTTATGATTTTCTTGAATTAAACAGGGATGTTTTTTCAAAAGTTAGTGTTAACCTTATATTGAAAAACGGACATTTCCAATACGACGAAGCAACAATATTATATGCACTTGGATTACAGAATAATAAATCAAAGGTCAGAGATTATATTATAGCAAACAAAGTATGTTCACTTGATGGATATTCAATACCAAATGTAAAAGGTAGAGATAAATTAAGTTTTACGGAATTACAAATAAATAACCCAAGTGTTGCTGAAATGGATGCTGGGTTGGCTGCCGCAAAAGCAGGGGATTATAAAAAAGCAATAGAACATTATAAACAAGCAATAGAGATTGATATAGATAATTTGGCGGCATACAGCGATTTATCAATCATATATAAAAAATATGGTGATGAATTGTTAAAATCAAATAAAAACCAAGAAGCATTAAATTATTATGATTTATGCTGTAATTTAGTTATTGAAGCCAATAAACGTATGAATGCAAATAAATCTTTGCTTGAAGATTTAGAAATAAAAGCCCACACATACTATAACGCAGGCCAAGCACGTGATGCTATGGCTGATATTTATATGGCCAAGGGCGATTATAAAAAAGCAAGTTATGAATATGGCAGGGCGGCTAAAAATTATGAAACAGCATATTTGAATGCAGCAAAATTAGAAATGGATTCTTCTATTCTTGATATATATTTAAAAGCAAAAACTAAATCTGAAAATAATAAAAGTATTGCTGCAAAGAAAGGTGCAACCATCAAGGTTAAATCTACCACAAAGGCAAAAGGTAAGAAAAAGCAGGCCTTTGCAAATGCGGTAATAAAATTGAATAAAGGTACTTATAAACAACTTTTAAATCCGCAGAAAGATGAAAGAATGGCATAAATAAAAAAATCACCCGTTTGGGTGATTTTTTATTTGTTTGAATTTTGAACAATATATTGTAAAACACTGCCGTATTTTATTATTGCTATTTCATCAGATGCTGTTAAGAAATCAGATATTGTTAAATTGATATCTGATGATTCTGATTCAGTAATCTTGGTTGCAGAAATAGATTCTTTTTTATTCATTAATAAATCAAGACAATCTTTGGCATTCACACGAACAACACCGCTGACTTCTTCTGGTTGAAAATGAAATTTATTCCAGCCGATTGGTAATTTATTCATATATATATGCGCAAAAGCGCGGTCGTGCCATGGTTTGCCATTTTTTATTTTATCTTGACGCCAAAATACAACTTCCAAAGCAATTGCATTTGAAACATCTGAATCAATACCTATTTCTTCTTTGATTTCACGTTTAAAAGCATCACGGACATTTTCACCAGCCAACACATGTCCCGAAGCAGTAGTATATAATTTATTTGAATCAGCCCTTATTTGAAAATAAACATTGTCGTCATCGTCATACATCCAACAATGTATAGTTTTATGCCATAAACCCTGTTCGTGAACAATATCGCGGTTTTCAGACCCAATTTTATTCATATATTCATCATAAATATCTAAATATTCCATAATTTATCTCCTTTGATGATTTTTAGAATAATAAAATATAGTTGCTATTGTAAACAAAAAAAACACCACGAAAGTGGTGTTTAATCTTTTGTGGCGGAGACGAAGGGATTCGAACCCTTGATACCCTTGCGAGTATACCACATTTCCAATGTGGCGCACTAGACCAACTATGCGACGTCTCCAAATTATGGAAAGTTTATTATTCTTCGCTTTCGTCTTCGTCAGGTGTATTATCGTCTTCTTCTGGAACAAATTCTTCTTCTGGAACAACTGAATCGGACAAAGAATCTTCCAATTCTTCGTCATAGTGTTTAAGTTTTGGATCTTCTGATTTGACTTCCAAATCTTCTGCAGATTTTGGTTGTTCTTTATAAGATTCTACAAATTCATGACGAACCTGATTAATATCTAAATCACCGCTTGCGATTTCACGTAAAGCAACAACTGTTGGTTTATCACCTTTTGGTTCGACCACAGGACGAACGCCACCATTCAAATCACGAACGCGTTGTGAAGCCAACATTCCCAATTCATAACGGCTGTCTACATAAGGTAAAGTATCAGAGTTTGTTACACGTGCCATAATAAAATCCTTTGTTGAAATTGTTTTTAACTACGATATAATGCATTAAGAATGCTTAAAAATCAAGAAGAAAATATAAAAATGACGATAAAAACAATATCTTTTGGTTGCCGATTGAATGCATTAGAAAATGAAAAGATATCTAAGATGTTAAAAAACACGATAGATACCGCGATTGTTGTTAATACTTGTGCTGTCACAGCCGAAGCAGAACGTCAATCAGCCCAAATTGTAAGAAAATTATCCCGTGAAAATCCAAATGTAATCATTTTTGTCACAGGTTGCGGGTCTACACGTAATAGCAATTTATTTTCTTCTATATCACATGTATTGGTTATTGATAACAAAGACAAAATGAATTTATCTGTATATGAATCTGCCTTGAAAAAGGCAAATTTTGGAATTTCATGTCCGACAATAGATTCTTTTAAATCAAATGAAACAAAATTATCAAAACAATTTATACAAATACAAAATGGGTGTAATCACGATTGTACTTATTGTGTGACACGACTTTTACGTGGAAAAAATGTGTCTTTTCCATACGAAGAAATTTTACAAGACGCAAAAAATGCAATTAAAAATGGTTTTTATGAAATTGTGTTAACAGGGGTTGATACCGCTTCATACATCATAATGAAAGATGATAAGCTATTTTTATTGTCAGATGTTTGTGAAAATTTATTAAATGATGTTCCTGAAATTAAACATCTGCGTTTATCTTCGGTTGATCCGGCTTCGCCTGAAATTAAAAAAATAATATCTTTGATGAAAAATAATGCCAGGTTTATGCCACATTTACATTTATCTATGCAATCTGGTTCAAATACAATACTGAAATCTATGCGTCGTCGTCATAATAGCGATATGTTGCGTGAATTAGTGAAATTATCAGACGGCGAAATTTCTTTCAGTGCTGATATAATTTGTGGGTTTCCTGGGGAATCAGACGAATTATTTAATGAAACAGCCAATATGGTTCGTGAAATGGGGTTGATACATGTTCATGCTTTTCCTTATTCACCACGACCAAATACTTTGGCGGCAGAAATGAATAATCAGATAGACAGGTCTGTATCTAAAAAACGTGTTAAAATCATAGATAACATAGCAAAAGAAAATCTTGAAAAATTTATGTTGGCACAAATTGGAAAAATAGTTTCTGTTTTGGTTGAAGAAAATAATGTTGGTCGAACCCCTGATGACATAGATATCAAAATAGGCGGGGAAAATATACCTAATAAAACAATTTGTAATGTAAAAATAACAGGTATTGAAAATAATATGTTTGTTGGATTACGCGTTTAATCCTGCTACATATCCACTTGAAAAAGCCCATTGTAAATTAAAGCCACCCAAATCGCCATTTATATCCATTACTTCGCCTGCAAAGAACAGGCCAGGGCATAATTTAGATTCCATTGTCTTTGATGAAATGTCTTTTGTATCAATTCCGCCAAATGTTATTTCCGCACTTTGCATTCCAATCAATTCATAATCTGAAATTTCAAAATTATTTATCTTGTCTGATATATTTTTCAAATCTATATCTTTAAAATCTGCGATATTACCATTGCGTATTGCCGTAAAAACATTAGCTAATTTGCTGGGAATAAACTTTGATAATATGGTTGATAGTGATTTTTTTCCGTTTGTTTGTTTTAATTCTTTTAATTTATTAAATAAATCTATGTTCGGAACGAAATTTATAATGAATTTGCCGGTTGATAAACTGGCGCGATATATGGCTGGGCCACCCAAACCAAAGTGTGTAAATAATAAATCATCGTTTATAATTCTGTCAGATGTTTTTATCTGAACTGGTAATGAAATTCCCGATAATTCAGAACCAAAATATTTGGTTTTTATTGCGCATAAAGCAGGGCGTATAGGTATGATTTTATGACCGAAATTTTTAGCCACCATATAACCTATGTTTGATACATCTAAAATTGGATAAGAAACCCCACCAGAAGCAATAATTATTGATTTGCATATAAATTCAAAATTTGTAGTATTTACAATAAATAAATCTTGAATCTTAGAAATGTTATTAACTTTTTCGTTAAATTTTATGTTGGCTTTTTCAACATTTTTTAATAATAAATTTACAATGTCTTTTGCGCCATTTTTACAGAAGTATCTGCCTGGTTCTTTTTCTATAAATTCTATGTTATTTTCTTTGATTAAATTTAACATATCTGATGGCGAAAATTGTGATAATGCAGATGTAATAAATCGAGGGTTCATTCCAAAATATTTTGTGTAATTAGCATTTGTATTTGTAAAATTACAATTACCGCCACCTGATATTGCAAGTTTGCGTGCAGGACTATTTCCCATATCAAGAATTAGTATCTTTTTATTGCGTGATTTTAATACATTTGCAGCCATCAAACCGCTGGCACCACAACCAATAATAATGACATCATAAACGTTCTTCATACAATAAATGGTATATGAAATATTTGAATCAGCAAGAAAAATATTGTAATTTTTAAAATTATATGTTAACATAATACCTATCAAAGACGAAAGTTTTTGATAAAAACAGGTGGATTTATTTCCTAACTTGTTCGACCTAAACTGAACTAAATAAGGAGTTTTTTTATGTCAGTAGAAAAAAATGCCATTGTTGGCAATAATCAATCTCTAAATAACAAAAAACAATCAGAAATCGATTTTATTAAGCAAAATCGCCCGGTTAATATTGGGATAATATTTGTAAGTATTTCCGAATTATCATGGGAAGAAAGACAAAGTATGATTGAAATAATAGAAGATGATTTAAGTGGTGGTTTGAAATTTGAATATATATCAAAAAACGAAGAAAATTGTTTTAGGGTTGTTGATATATATGATGACGCGATAACTTTTACCGAAAAAATGTCTTTTTTAGGCAACAAATACAAAAGACAAATAAAAATATTTATAAAACCAAAGGGTTTTGACCCAAGGCCTGTTATTGTTCTGGGACAAAATCAATCTGTTTTATGGGCCGAATGTCGTGAATTAGGCGATGAATATTTTGTAGTATCAGAAGCCGAAAAAGATAAATTATATAATGTCCCTTTTAGTCGTTATGGACGCAATTATCCTTGCTATTCCGCTGCACATAGTGCTTGTTTGTGTAGCAAAGATTTAGGATTTCCAGATTTTACAATTGGACGTCATCCGTATGGGCCGTCATGGACTGCGGTCAAGGCAGAAAAAAATGGGTGGATTAATCCATTAAAACGCGATGAAGAGATGAATAAACGAATAAACGAAGAATCAAGCGTTTGTTTAATCAGTCCTTATATATATGGTAAATCTAAAGAAGTGCAAAATCAGGCATATAAGGATATGGGAACTGATTTATCGTGCTTAGGTTATGTTTATAAAATGGTAAATCGTGTAAATAGCAATGGATATCAAGGCGCTAAAGTATTCAAGGTCGCTGTCCGTAATTGGGAAGTAGATATTTTTAAACAAGATATGTTGGCGCTCGCTAAAAAATATAACCAAGAATATATAATGTTGCAATTGGCTAAAACCAAAAGCGCGCAATATTATCATACCAGTGGTCGTAAATTTGGTGAAATAGCAGACCCAAAACCATGTGAAAGGACGAAAAATCCTTTGTGGGAAAATGCGATTTCTGCGATTATTCCTTTGACCAAAGAAGAATTTGATTCTTTGCCAAATGGTTTGATTATTAATACTGGAAATCATCATATCAGCAGACAAAGATTGCGTGTAAAATTGGGATTGCCGCAATTTTCAAAGAAACTTTGTGGTCTTATGATAATATAAAACAGAAAAAGCCGTCATTTGACGGCTTTTTAAATCTGTGGTGGGTTAGGTAGGACTCGAACCCACGACCAAAGCGTTATGAGCGCTCCGCTCTAACCAACTGAGCTACTAACCCACAGCGAAACATATTATATCTATTTTCTTTTGTCTTGCAAGTTAAAAATGAAGAATCTTGCTTTTTTTATAGGTTTATGGTAAATATGGCGGTATGTCAGAATTAATCCCAATTTTAAATAAAAGCCAAATGGAAGCGTTTAATACAATTGAATGTACGCATTCCAATGTTTTGATTTTGGGACAAGCAGGAACCGGAAAATCTACATTTGTGAATTATTTAAAATCTATGTCGTCCAAAAGAATAGTTTGCGCGTGTCCTACTGCTGTATCTGCGTTAAATGTTGGCGGGCAAACAATACATTCTTTGTTTCAAATTCAACCGCGTGATTTTATTATGCCTGAAATATTAAAATTAAAGGCAAAACCGCGTAATATTTTGTTTGCGACAGATGTATTGGTTATAGATGAAATATCAATGGTTGCGCCTGATTTATTAGATGCAATTGATATCTTGGCACGTCAGGCACGACACAATAATAATCCTTTTGGTGGTATTCAGGTTGTTGCGATTGGGGATATATTTCAATTACCACCTGTGATAACTCGTGACGCAGAAGATTATTACAAACAAGAATACGGATATAAAAATTCATATTTCTTTGATTCGCATGTTTATAAACGTGCTGATTTTATTAAATATGATTTTGATGTTGTTTATAGACAAAATGATAATGAATTATTGAATAATCTGGTTTTACTGAGAAAAAACAATGTGTCAGCACTCGAATTTTTTAATAAATGTCGCATAGAAGATGAACAAGTGCTTAAAAATGCTGTTATTATAACGCCTTTTCGTGCGGTAGCAGACAGAATTAATGCTGATAGATTAAACAATATTAAAGCACCTGAATATGTTTATACAGGTAAAATTCAAGGGCTGTTTAATGCAAATGATGTTCCTGCACCAATGGAATTAAGATTAAAGCAGGGTGCTTTGGTTATGTTCGTTAAAAATGGTGATAAATGGTACAATGGTTCTGTGGGAATTGTCGAAGAATTGAAATCAAATGAAATAATTGTTCGTATAATTGAAGAAAACAGATGTGAAATTGTATCTGTAAAACCTGAAAAATGGTCCAAGATAGAATATGCCAAAGATGAAAACGACAGAATTATAGAAAATGAAATAGGGGCGTATAAACAATTTCCATTGGTTTTGGGATATGCGATGACGATTCATAAATCTCAGGGTAAAACTTTAAATAAAGTTGTAATAGATATTTCACGTGGTGCATTTGCACATGGACAAACTTATGTTGCATTATCACGAACAAGATATGCAAAAGATATGCATATTGTTAATCCTTTGCGACAATCAGATATAATTTTTGATAAAAGAATTTTGGATTTTATAAACGAAGATTTATAAATCTTTTGACATTAAAATAGCATCAATTCCATCATAATATTTTGGACGAATTCCAATGTTCTTATACCCGTAATTTTCATATAGTTTTTGTGCAGGTATATTTATTGAAGAAACTTCTAAGAATATTTTCTTAACACCTTGATTTTTAATTGTTTTTTCAATTATTCCAAGCATAGCAGTTGCGATGCCTTGACGTCTTAATTCTGGGTTAACACCAATGGTAATTATTTCTGCTTCATCTACTGCAATTCTGTATACAATAAAACCATTTTCAGACATAATAATTTCGCAACCAGATTTTTGTAAATCTGCAAAATCTTGTTCCGACCAAGGTTTATTTGGAAAACATTTTTGATGAAGATTTGCTAATTTTTTTAACATTATTTTTCTGCATAACTTGGTCTTAAATACATTGGAATCACAGGTTGCAAATCATTGTTTTTAATTTTGTTTTCAACAATGTTTTTTGCATATTTTAAATCATAAGGTTTATGTCCGATTGTAGCAGGGCATTTCATTTGTTCTGATTCAAGTTCATCTATTTCCATAGTGCAAGGTTCGTGAAATTTAGAAGCAACAAAGAAATCACCACGGCCAGAATCAATTGCAACAAAAGCATCTGGATTTTCATATAAATATAATTCAAAAATACTTATTGGAACAACCGGTATGTTTAAGCCGATTGCTAAACCTTTGGCGTATGCAATTCCCATGCGAATACCAGTAAAACTGCCAGGACCAACAATTACACCGATAGCAGTTAAATCTTTCATATCAACATTATTTTGTGTTAAAAAATCTTGAACTGCTGATGGCAAAGCGATTGCCTGTTTTTGTGCTTCTATTTTTGTGTGTTTATCGTCTAATAATAATTCAACGCCATTTCCAGATGTATTAATAACCAATATCATAATCAAATCCTTTTTGATTTTATAATCTGGTACTGAAACCAATTTTGTTGTTTTGATTCACATGACGATAAACAGATAATAATTCATCTATTTTATCTTTTGTAAATTCTGTTTTTACATCTTCGCCATTATTTTCAAGCAATGAACGACGTAATATAGCAGTTAATTCGCGTTGTAATTCACGCACACCTTGTTCATTAGTGTATTCGCGAATAACGTGTAATAATGCGTCATCTGAAATAATAATGTTATCAAAATCCCAACCAGTATCATCAGCAGCGCGTTTTAATAAATGTTCGCGTGCGATTTTTAATTTTTCAGTTTCGTTATATGCTGGAATTTCAATAATTTCCATTCTGTCTTTTAATGCAGAAGACATATTTAATGAATTAGATGTTGCGATAAACAAAACATTAGATAAATCAAATTCGACTTCTAAATAATGGTCGCGGAAACATTTGTTTTGTTCTGGATCTAGTATTTCTAATAATGCAGATTCAGGATCACCGCGCCAATCACGTCCCATTTTATCTATTTCATCAAGAACGATTACTGGATTATTGGTTTTGCATCTTTTAAGTGCGTCCATAATACGTCCGCATTGTGCGCCGATATATGTTTTTCTGTGTCCGCGGAAATGTGCTTCGTCAGATATTCCACCCAATGAAATTCTGCAATATTTACGTGATAAAGCATCAGCAATAGATTTGCATAATGATGTTTTACCAACACCAGGTGCACCGACAAAACATAGTATAGAACCACGATTTTTGCCTGTCTTTTTCATAACGGCAATATGTTCTAAAATTCTTTCTTTTACAGATTCCATACCAGAATGTTCTTTGTTTAATATTTCACGTGCCTTTTGTAAATCAATTGGAATCGCATCAGATTTATCCCATGGCATAGACAATAATTCTTCAAGATAAGTTTTTAATAAACCACCTTCTTGGGACATAGGGGACATAGCACGCATACGTTTTAATTCAGACATTGCTTTTTCTTTTGCTTCTGCTGGCATTGCTGAATTTTTTATTTTATTACGAATGCTTGTTGTGTCAGTTATTTCATCGTCTTCGCCCATTTCTTTTTGTATAGCACGCATTTTTTCTTGCAATATTGCCATCTTTTGACTTTGTTCCATTTGAACATGAACACGATGATTTATATTTGATTCTATTTTTTCTGTTTCTAAAATGAATGTCAGATGTTCAAGTAATATCAATAATTTTTCACTCCAAGATTTTGTTCTTAGAATTTTAACACGATCTTCCATTTTTATTTGTGCAATTTGAATAACAGAATCAACAAATGCAGGTAAAGAATAATCTTTTATAAGTTGATATGCTTTATCTGTTTTTTGTCTGCGACACCAAAATATGTTTTGAAGAAGGGTATAAACTTTATCGCGTAAAATAAGTGTTTGTTCTGATGTTGCATCATTTATCATTTCAATTGGTGTCACATCAGCAGTAAAGATATCGTCTTTTACGGAAATATTTGATAAATTTACAACATCAAATGTCTGGAAAACGGCGCGTACAAGACCATTAGGCATGTGTAATACCTGGACTACTTCGCATAATGTCCCAGTGTCAAAAATATCTTCTGGATTAGAAGGCAATTCAGAAGGAACGCGTTGCGGACACAATACAATTGTGTTTACTGCGTCTTTTAATTTAGTCGCTTCTTCTATACATACTATAGAATTAAGGTTTTCAACATCCAAAGGGATTGTAAGCCCTGGATGTACGACTATATCTCTAACAGGTAAAATAAATTCTTTCATAACAAGATAAATATAGAATATTTTATAAAATTTTCAAGATATAAAAAAATTCCCTGCAAATGCGGGAATTTTTTATTGTTATGTGTCATATTTATTTTAATGACGACGATATGAATTGTTATAGTTTTGAGCGTTATTGCTTGAACGTTTTGATAAATAACGTGCCGCAATTAAAACTAACCATTCAACAGACAATAATGCTAAACCGATAACTTTTTCTTGGCAACCTTGAAGATAAGCCAAAACATAAACAAATTGTGCAATATAAGACAAATACAAAACGCCAAAAACGCCTGTAAAGAATACTTTTTTGATTTTTCCGAACATTTTATTTTCCCTTTATTTTTATAAATTCAATATCGGGTTTCTGGTGCCAGGTACCCGACGAACCCCGCAAAAGCTAAAACAAAATACATCAACAATTGCCAATGTATTTATAACGCCATATTAGGCAGCCATTGCAATGCGAACATTGTCGTTCGCAGCGATTCTATCGCCATTCAATTTTTGTTTAGTTTTTAACGACAACCATGTCGGATTCAATCGATTTGCCTTTACTTCGCCTGTCGAAACTATGTCAGCCCCGTAATACAAATGGTGGAGCTGTGGGGTACCGCCCCCCAGTCCAAAACGATTATTCCGCAACGAGTTCAGAATCATCATCACTTGCGTGACAATACATATTATAAATATTCAACTGGAAATTGCAAGTTTTTAAGTTATAATGGGTGTAAACATATACGGAAAAAACAAAATGAAATTCTTAGATAAAGCAAAAATTTATATCAAAGCAGGTGATGGCGGTAATGGTGCTGCTTCATTTAGACGCGAAAAATATATTGAATTTGGTGGCCCAAATGGTGGTGATGGTGGCCGTGGTGGAGATGTGGTTTTTCGTGCAGTTCCAAATGTGAATACTTTGATAGATTACAGATTTAAAACTAAATTTGTCGCACAACGCGGACAAAATGGTATGGGAAAAATGCGTACAGGGTATTCTGGCGAAACATTGTATTTGCCTGTGCCAACAGGAACGGTTATTTTATCTGAAAACGAAGAAATAGAATACGCAGATTTAAATCAAGACGGCATGGAATATCGTGCTGTGCGTGGTGGTAATGGTGGTTGGGGAAATTTACATTTTAAAAGTCCAACTAATCGTGCGCCACGTCAGGCAAATGATGGATTACCAGGCGAAGAAAGATGGGTTATTTTGCGTCTTAAATTAATTGCAGATATTGGTTTGGTCGGTTTTCCAAATGCTGGTAAATCAACCTTGTTGTCTGCGGTGACATCTGCAAGACCAAAAATTGCAAATTATCCATTTACTACATTGAATCCACAATTGGGTGTTATGTATGCACATAAACGCGAATTTGTTATGGTTGATTTGCCGGGGCTTATTGAAGGCGCACATGCTGGGGTTGGTCTTGGCGATAGATTTTTAGGACATGCAGAAAGAACAAAATTGATTTTACATGTAATTGATGGTTCTGAATCTGATTGGGCGAATCGTTATAAAGCCATAAGACATGAAATGGATTCTTATGGTGGGGGATTATTAAAGAAACCTGAAATGGTAATCATAAATAAAATCGATATGTTATCAGATGAAGAATTAAAAACACGTATGGACGAATTCAAGAAATCTTTTGGTCGTAAAAAGAAACCTGAAATTTTGGCTATAAGTGCGGCTGGTAATATTGGTATTGAAAAACTGATATCTGAAATAGAAAAGAAATTTTTAGAAATTACGGAATAAAGTATGAATTCAGAAAATACCAAAATTTTACAAAATCCTTATGATGAATATAAAACGCCAGAAGAGAAAAAAAGAGCGTACGATTTAGCATGCGATAATAATGAATATGCGATTGATGAAGAAATAAGACATATACCACTAAAAAATATTGATATATCAAAAGTTGCTTTTGTTGGTGGTTGTTGGCGTGTTCAAAGGGATTTTCCGTATGAAATAACAAAAGTTCGTGATAAAAATATGGTTATTACGAAAAAGTTAGATTACACAGAAAGAATGCCTTTTGTTTATTATGAAGCAAAAGAGGTTTGCTGTAATTGTAATGGCTTTTTTATATTTAGTGGTGGTTTTGATTATATTGTTGCAAGATATGACACAAAAAAGGGTGTTTATTGGGGGTATGGTAAAACAATAGAAGCCGCCCGTGCATTTCTAGGATTAAAACTTTTTGATGAATATTCTGAAATGATAAATGAAGTATTATGTGGAAAATTGCAAACAAAACAAAGAAAATATTTTTTGATTTTATTGGCTGTATATGATAAAATCAGGACGTTATTTAAGAAACATAAACCAAGGAGAAAACAACATGGTATCATTGAAAGGAACACAAACAGAAAAAAATTTATTGATTGCTTTTGCAGGTGAATCTCAGGCCCGCAATCGTTATACTTTCTTTGCTTCTCAGGCAAAAAAAGATGGCTATGAAGCAATTGCAAAAATATTTTTGGAAACAGCAGACCAAGAAAAAGAACATGCAGAACGTTTGTTTAAATACTTGGAAGGTGGCGCTTTGGAAATCACAGCAACTTTCCCTGCTGGAAAAATTGGCACAACATTGGAAAATTTGAAGGCCGCTGCATTCGGTGAACACGAAGAAAATACAGATATGTATCCAAAATTCGCACAAATCGCAGCCCAAGAAGGTTTTACAGCATTAGCAGAAGTTTTGAAAAACATTGGCTATGCAGAACGTTATCATGAATCTCGTTTCCGTGCTTTGGCAGAAGCCATTGAAAACGGCACATTGTTCAAATCAGATAAAATCGTAATGTGGCGTTGTACAAATTGTGGTAATTGGCACATTGGTACAGAAGCACCAGAAGTATGCCCAGCATGTTTACATTCCAAGGGTTATTTCATCAGCGAAGGTATCGTCACACGTTGTGATACTAACGAAGGTTTCTGTGAATACACAACAAAAGATTAATCATAGAAAACATAATAAAAAACGCCCAATCGGGCGTTTTTTTTATTTATCTTTTTGGATTTCCATTTTATCAAGAATATCATTTAATTTCTTTGTAGAACTATTAGCGCACCCGCGACCGCGCCAAGATAATATTTCTTCGGCTTTCGTTCTGTCTGATATAGATATTTCAAAATTCCACCACCAAAAACCATTAAACATACACCAAATAGGGCGTAATATTTCTTTTCTTTCATCGACTCGTACGGCGTATCTTGCTTTTTCTGGAACTAATATTGTTTCACGTGTTCCATTGGTATTTGTTGTCTTTACGATTCCGACAGATATTTTATAGCCACGTTCTTCCATAGTTTCTTTTATAGAACGTTGCATAGAATAACCACCACGCTGAGAATATATCAATTTATCTGTATCCAATGTATGTGGTTTCATGTATATGCTATTACAGGCAGATACAAATAAACAAAATAAAGACAATAAAAACAATCTCATAAGAATAAAATCCTTTTCCAAGATTTTATAACAATAGATTTTAATAAATCAAGTATAAAAAAACCGCCAAAACGGCGGTTTTTTCTTAAAGAGTGAGATTATTAAATACTATCAGCATTGACCCATTTGCCTGCTTTTAACAAACCTGGGGCCATACCTTTGTCTGAACGTAAAGCATCGATAACACGACGAGCATTTTGTGCGTCTAAATCGATGATACGAACTTTATACAAATCACCTTCGTGAACAACGACTGCGTTTCCATAAGAAGCCAAATCACGTGCCTGAGCATTAGCATTATCTTCTGAATATACAGCAGATACTTGGACGCTATATTCACCACCTGTTGTTGCAACTGGTGCTGGGGCAGGTGTTTCTGCTACTGCAACTTCTTGAACTGGTGCAGGTGCAGCAGTTGCGCCAAGTGTTGCATTTTTAACAGCAATAGATTGTTGTTCTAAGATTTGTACTTGAACTTTGGCTGTGCCGTTCAAACCAATTTGTTGTGCTGCTGCTGTTGATAAATCCATAATACGTGTATTTACGAATGGACCACGATTATTTACACGAACAACAACAGAATTACCATTGTCTAAATTAGTGACTTTTACGATAGATGGCAAAGGCAATGTTTTACTTGTTGCAACCATTTGATTTGAATCAAATGTTTCGCCGTTGCTTGTCTTTGAACCATTTAATTCTACTGGGATAATGCCAGCAATACCAGTTTGATTATATGTTAAATCTTCGGCTGGAATATATTGGACGTCTTCCAATTTATATGCAGAACCAATGTAATATTTTGGTGCAGCAGCCATTAAATATGCATCATTGTTTAAATTAGTTGGTGTTGGGACCAATTGTTCTTCTGCGAACCCTTCGTATCCATAACCTGCAACTTCATTATTAGAACCGGTATTATCAATACAGCCGGCGACCAAAGCAGTTAATACTGCCAAAGAAACTAATCTTTTCATTTTCTCACTCCTTTAATATGGGACCATCCCATACATTTCTCTTATAATATATAATATCATAATAAAAGGGTGGTTGCAAATTTTATTTTATGATAAATCTGTCTATGATAAATGCGATTGGTAAATAGATAATACCAAACAATGCAATAACCATACCTAATACCCAAACAGAAGTAATGTTTATATTAGATATAAAGATTCCTAACACCACAGAAATAGCCATAAAAACAAATGTTGAAAATATTGTTTTTTTATCTGTTTTTACCAATTCGCGTTTACGACAAACATGACCTAATAAATAATTTTTGACATAGCCACTTATCACAACGCCCACAGGTATAGATAAATAACCGATAAATCTGAATAAAGCCAAATAGACAATAGTTGCCACACCCAAAGAAATCATACTGGTTCTGACCGGGGTATTAACATCTTGGGAAGCATATAAAGTTTTGCTATATATCTGGCTTATTAACATAGCAGGCAATACCAAACATTGTATTTTTATAGCGATTGCCACCGCTTGGGTAGATTCAGCAGACCATTCACCATGTTGAAAAAGTATTCTGATAATAGGTTCTGCCAAAACAAATAAACCAACCATACAAGGAATAATTAACATCAACGAACGACGCATAGAAGAATTTTGCTGTAAATAAACGCTTCGCATATTTTTTTCAGCCAATGCTTTGGATATAGAAGAAATTAAAACCGTTCCAACCGCCAAACCAATCATCGCGAAAGGTAATTGAATCATTCTGTCTGAATAATAAAGCCATGACACAGCACCTGATTGCCAACTGGCGACCAAAGTTCCAACTATGATAGTTATTTGATAAAAACCACTTCCAACTAAACTGACACAGAATCTTTTGAATAAATCTTTAATTTGTTTGTTCCAATGTGGGACAATTAACCTTAAACCGAAATTTTTATGACGGATTCGTCCCCAAAGTGTAAAGAATTGAATAATTCCTGATAATACGACCGTTGCAGCAATAACATAAATTATATATTGATTTCCGTACCACAAAGACCCAGCCAAAGCCGCGATTAACATTATATTTAACATAACAGGCATAAATGCAGCCAATAAAAATCTGTTATGTGCATTTAATACGGCAGATAAAAAAGCAGAACCACATATAAATATGACATAGAAGAACATTATACGGGAAATAAGAATAGTTAATTGTAATTTTCCTGGTTCTTCGGAAAATCCAGGTGCCAAAGCCCAAACGACCAAAGGCATAACGATTTCAAATAATATAGTCAAACCTAATAAAATAATCATTAACCAAGAAAACACATTTTCTGCAAAAGATTTGTCTTTCTTCATATCTGTGTACATAGGAATAAATATCGCAGATAATGCGCCTTCGCCCAATAAATCACGGAAAAGGTTAGGTAATTTAAATGCAGCAAAAAATATATCTGATAATCGGCCAGCCCCCATAAATCTTGCTATTAACATATCGCGAATAAAACCGAAAATACGACTTATCCCCGTCATGGCGCCAACGCCAAAAATATTTCTGCCAATTTTCATAATAAAAAACCTATTTTTTACTTTTATTTTTTTACGCTTATCATTATACTGCGAATGTATAAGGAAATTCAAGTATGAAAAAA
>JAFZIM010000057.1 GCA_017554365.1 Alphaproteobacteria bacterium
CCCTCCACGACGCTCGTCCGATCTCCACTTCTTCTTCATCATCTTCATCGGCTTCTTCTGTTTCCTCTTCTTCGTATTCTTCTTCGTCTTCTGATTCAGGTTCAATTGGCGCAATTATATGGAACGCAGATAAAACAACCCTTATCAAGCGATATGTTTTATTAACAGCAACCTTTACATGATATCATTTTATATGTAATAAAATTCCAGACAATAACAAGAATGAAACAAATAACAATATTCCCATTGGTAATGATAATAACCCCAACACAGGCCCAAAATCAGCAGCAACTATCGCACCAGCCATACCACCGAAAGTTCCATTTGTATTGATTAAGCCCAACCCTGCACTTCCGACACATAATGCAATAAACCCACGCAAGAAATTATATTCAGGCGCCCTTTCTTCTTCCCATTTTACAAATAAACTTAAACCGAAACGCCCCATACATAACAACAAAAATAATGTAGGTATAAACCCAACCATATATTTAACAAAACCAACTATGTAGCCAACAATTCCCTGATTTCCAAAAGAACCAACTGCCTCAAAACCTGTTAAATAAGGGTCATAAAAAAACAACCCAAAAATAAACCACAAAGATATAAAGCACAAAAATATTCCAAAGATGCGTGTTAATAAACTACGCAACATAACTGATATACTTTCAGGCAAAAAATTAGATTGCTTTTTTACATTTCTCATGCGTTATATTTTATCATAATTTAAGGCAAAGTGCAAAATTCTATTTAGAATTTATTTTTTTCAATATTGCTTTGACAATATCGGCACAAACCATACCAATAAAAGCACCAAATATAACATCGCTAAACCAATGTGCACCAACATAAAGACGTGATACACCAATTAAAATAGCCAAAGTCCAAGTTGCCCATTTAATTTTTGGGAACAACATACCAATCATAACCAATCCAGCAAAACTGGCTGCGGTATGACCAGAAGGCATAGAATTAAACACATGTTCGAATGTCCCAGGCACAAACATAGTTTGTCCTAAAGCATCAAACAACACAGGTCTTGAACGACCAATTAAAACCTTTAAAACACCTGTTGTTATACATGCTAATAACACAGATGAAAAAACATAAAATACATAACTATTTTTAATTTTTACAAAAGCATATCTGAAATCATTTTCATTTGTCACTGCTTTATATATAAAGAAAAACAAAACAGAAAATGCAGTTGCACCCAACCATAATTTAGCCCTGAATATTTTTCCTAAAAATACAGCCACAGAACAAATAAATCCGCTATCAAATGTAAAAGGATTACAATTAGCAGGATGAATAACAGAATAAATTTCTTTATCCAAACCAAACAAACCAACTAAAACCAAAGCCAATGTAATAATTGCAGCGTATGCAATCCAATCCCATTTCAAAGTATTATCTTTTCTTATAAACATTTTATAAATCCATTAAATCGTTATATATTTTTTTGTTTGTTAAAATCTTTACACTGACACTTGTTGCCAAATTATCTTCATCAACCCCAGAAGATATTACAGGACATGCTTTGCGTAAAGAACTTAAACTGACATTTTTATCTTTGTTATAATCGTGTGCATTAAAATTATCATTCATAACATTCAAGAAAAATGCTTCCTGTTCAGAAGAAGAACGAATATTAGATAAACAAATCAATGGGAAAACACCACGACCATCTATGTCATTACCATTTCCAGATTTAATAGATTTATTTAATAATTCCAACATACCACCATTATTTAAATCTATTCTGCTGGCAATTCTTGCACGACCAGATGTTGGTGTTCCAACCAAAAGTCCGCGTTTATTTTCATACAAAGCCGAAGCCAATGCTTCTGAAGTTCCACGTGTATTATCAGAAATTAAAACGACCACAGGAACATCTGTCACAGCATCACCCCCAGGAACAACCTGTAATTCATCGACTGCTGTTTCCGAAACAATCATCATTGGTTTTTGTCCGATAAATAAACCTGCTATCTTGGCGGCTGCTTTTTCATCATCACCTGTTGCAGTTCTTAAATCTAAAATGATTCCGCCAATATCAGAATGTTTTGCCAATGCTTCATTAACAATATTAACCGCACCATCTGTAATTTTATGAATTACTATTTCTAATAAACCATCTGTGGTTTCATTTTTTGCACGATAAATAATATCAGCATCAGCCAACACAATTGTTGCTTTGCGTAATGTGACATAACGATTACCAAATGGTGTTAATACTTTTAATTTAGATGTTCCTGAATTATAACCAGTCAATATTGCTGATATATCACCATCAGACATATTTTCAACACGTTGTCCGTTTATTTCAGAAACAATATCACCTTCACGTAATCCAGCCATATCAGCAGGAGAATCTTTGAATACACCTGTTATACGCAAATTGCCACGGAAATCACGTCCACCATCAAAACCAATACTTGTTAAAATTTTTGTATCCCAATCGTTTATTGCATCTCTGGAATAAACATAATATCCATTTTGATCTATGCCTTTAAGCAAAGCATTTACAACAACTTCATATAATCCTGCATTTTGCAAAGATTGTAATCTTGCATCTCTTTCACGCATTTTTAAAAGCAAAGCAGTTGTAATTTGTCCGTATGCTTTCCAATCTTTTTCTTTTGGATAAGGATAATTAGCAATTAATTCATCGCCCCAAACCAAAACAGCCCTTTCACCAGTTGCAGCAATATGAGCATTTGGATTTAAACTTTCCAAACTTTCAATTGCAACATCTATGTTTTTTCCAGCCCAATGGACTGAATCTAATTTTTCATAAATATCAGCAAAAACATCTGATACTTTGAAAACATCTATACCATCTTGAATTGGTCTGTCTTCAAAAAACAAATCAGAAGAAAAAACCGAGCATGGCATAATAGCCATTGTAAGACATAAAAATAAATGTTTTAACTTCATCTGCTTTTTCTCCTTTCCTTCCCAAAGAGATTTTAATAATCTGTTTCTCTTAAATTAAAATGATACAAAATAACATTAGAAATATAAATACTCGTTAATGTACCACTTACAATAGAGAAAGTCATAGCGATTGCAAATTCTTGCAACATTTGTCCACCGAAAATATAAATACCAACCATAGCCAATATAGTAGATACACTGGTCATAATTGTTCTGTATAACATTTCATTCACAGATAAATCAATAACATCAGTCATTGGCATTTTGTGATATTTTTTCATATTTTCATCAATTCTGTCATAATTAACAACTTTATCATTAACAGAATAACCAACACCCATCAAAATAACAGCAATCGCAGTTTGGTTAAATTCAAGACCTGCGATTGAAAAGAAACCAAACATTAATATCAAGTCGAACACCAATGATATAAATGAACCAACAGCATATCCACCACGATAACGAACCCAGATATAAATTGACATCATTATAAATGAAACCAAGATAGCCAATATACCACCACGAATTAATTCGCCACCGATTTTTGGTCCAACAACTTGAACACTTGAATATTCAACACGATTACCCAAAATATTTTTGATTTCACTTACACGAGCATTCTGTTGTTCATCAGTAGAACCTTTTGGTAAACCGACACGTAATAAAATTGCCTTGTTATCAACCGCCTGTAATTCAGGACTGAACGCAGATAAATCATGACGCATTTTATCAATTGTATAATCAGCAGTTGTTGGTGTGACTTCCATAGCAATACCACCTGAAAAGTCGATACCATAATTAAATCCCCTGATAGCTATTGATAAAATAGATAACAAAACACAGATACTGGAAATCCAGTAAGACAATTTACGATATTTCATAAAATGCAATTTCATAACTAACTCCTTCGCATTTTTATTTATTTCTTACATAGCCAATTTTTCTACTTTTGCCACCCATGTAATAATCAACAAATACTTTTGTTAATAATAAACATGTGAACAAAGTAGTCGCAACACCAATTGAAAGTGTGACAGCAAAACCACGAATTGGACCTGCACCGAATTGGAATAAAATCAAAGCACAAATCAAATTGGTTAATTCACCATCTAATACCGTCTTGGTAGAACGTGTAAAACCATAATCGACAGCACGTAATGTTGGAACACCTGCACGTACTTCATCTCTGATTCTTTCAAAAGGCAAAATGTTCGCGTCAACAGCCATACCCAAAGTCAACACGATACCTGCGATACCTGGTAATGTAAGGGTTGCGCCAAACAAAGCAGACACACCTATAATCATCATTAAATTAACAATTAAAACGATATCTGCAAATAAACCAAATATTCCATATAGCAACATCATAAATACTAATATGAATATAACCCCAACCACAGAACCGATTTTACCAGTTGCAATTGTATCAGCACCAAGTCCAGCACCAACCGTTCTTTCTTCAATTACTGAAAGTGGTGCAGGCAAAGCACCTGAACGTAATAATACGGCCAAATCTTTTGCACCCTGTAATGTGAATCCACCTGAAATTTGACCACGTCCCCCAGGTATTGGTTCACGAATATTTGGTGCAGATAAAACTTTGCCGTCCAAAACAATTGCAAATCTTTCATTAACATGTTCTGTTGTTAATTTTGCAAATCTGCGTGCACCAGATGAATCAAATTCTGTTGTGACCACAGGCATATTATTTTGGTCGAAATCTGCCTGAGAATTTTTCAAACTTTCGCCAGAAACTTCCACATGGGAATATACTGGAATCAACTGAGATGGATTATCAATATATGGTAAAAACATTGTTCCAGATGGAGCATGTCCCGAAGCCAATTGTTCATTTGTTATATTTTCATTAACCAAATGGAAAGTCATTTTTGCAGTTTGACCTATTAATTCTTTGATATGTTCTGGATTATCAACCCCAGGCAACTGAATCAAAATATATTTTCCATTCTGTGATTGAATTGATGGTTCTTTTGTTCCCAACGCATCAATACGACGACGAACAATTTCAATACTGCGTTCCATCGCATCAGCAATCATATCATCACGTGCCTTGGTCGTATATGAAATTTCTAAACTTTTACCAGATGAAGAAATATCTACACCATTTCCAAGAACACTTTTCAAACGGCCTTTGGCTTTTGAAACTTCATCACTATCACGAACAACCAAAGAAACACCATCACCAATATTTTTTAAATCAGAAAATCTTATGACGCCTTTATTTCTGTCTATCATGGCAGAACGAACTTCGTCATACAATTGTGCTGATTTATCTTTTAACATAGTGCTTGTATCAACTTCTAATAAAAGTTGTGCGCCACCCTTTAAATCCAATCCCAAAGGAATTGGTTGAATCCAAGATGGAAAATAAGGCGCCAAAGATGGAAACATTGTTGGTACAGCCAACAAAATTCCAAACAAAGAAATAAATATAATTGCTAACTTTCTAAACATTTCCTTTTACCCCTAGATATTATTCAACACTTGCAACTGCGTTTTTGTTAACTTCTACAACAACGCCTTTTGCAATTTCTACATTCAAAGTTTTTTCATTTATTGATTTTACGATTCCATAAACACCAGCAACCAAAACACGATTACCAATTTTAATAGAATCAAGCATTTTTTGATATTCTGCCATACGTTTTTTATTTGGACGTATCATAAAGAAATACAAAATAGCCATAATAATCAAACAATAAATAATCATTCCCCACATACTTCCCTGCTGTTGTACCGCAGGCATATTTTGTGTGGCTTGGTTAACAACTTCTGCTGTCTGATTCATGAATTATCTCCTTTATTTATAAGAATACCCTAGTAAAAAAAACAGATTATGTAAAGCAAAAAACCATTATATTCTTTCAAACATGGAATCAAGTTCTGATATCAAAATAACTTTGTATACAGGTCGTCCATGATTACATTCACCGCCCCTTTCTGTCTTTTCTATATCGCGCAAAATAGCATTCATTTGGTCATAATCTAATTTTTGCCCTGCCCTGATAGAATGATGGCACGCATAATTAGCCAATTTTAGATGTAATTTTTCGCCTAATCTTGAAGAATGGCCGTATGCACGCACTTCATCAGCAATTTCATGCAAACAATTTTCCCAATTTAAATCCCAATCAGATGGCTTTTCAAATATAGCAACTGCTTCTTCGCCAAAAGAATCTATGTGTAAACCGCTTTCTTTTAATTCATCAATTATGGTTAAAACCGCCTGAACATCTTCACTGCGTAATTTTACGACCAATGGGGTTAAAAGTGGTTGTGTTTTAATTGTGTGATTTCTTAATTTTTCATAAGTAATTCTTTCGTGTGCAGCATGTTGATCAACGATTACAAAACCATCTTTGTTTTCAGCCAAAATATATTTATTGTTTAATTGCCCGATAACGCGACCAAGTGGCAAATCACATTCAGATTCTTGATTTTCAACCACAATATTTTCAGGTTGTTCTGTTGTTTTTTGTGAATTCAAATTTTGTTGATTCAAA
>JAFZIM010000058.1 GCA_017554365.1 Alphaproteobacteria bacterium
CCACTCGGATTTGAACCGGGATTCTCGCCTTGAAAGGGCGGTGTCCTAACCATTAGACGATGGGGCCAAAACTTGTTTCCCTATGGGTCAACGGGACATATATTATATTATTCTTTTTTTAATGTCAAGAAATATTCTTTTAATTTCCAAAACAAAAAAGCAAAAAAATACCGCTAAAACTAGCGGTAAATTTTATGTAATTCCACCACGGATTATCCCGGGATTCTCATTTCTTTTGAAATGGCGTCTTACTTAGACGATGGAATCTGAATCCCCCCCTGACTGAGGTTTCATTATTAATATAACATATTTTAGATATTATGTCAAACACATTTACAAAAAAAATCACCGCCATTACGGCGGTAAAATTTCTGGCGGGATGTAAGGGGCTCGAACCCTCGACCTTCTGCGTGACAGGCAGACGCTCTAAACCAGCTGAGCTAACACCCCAGCGCGAGATATATATTATACTGAAAGATTTTAAAAAGCAAGTATTTTTTTATTTTTATTTGTTGTTCAAAATAACATTGACAATTTACCTTTTTTGTTTAATGTTATACATGCGAAATAAAAGGAATATTAAATGTCTTTTTTTAAAAATATATACAATAGTATAACAAAGAAAAAATTTAATACTAAACCAGTATTAGACAAAGAACCAGACCATTTAAATTTTGTAGAACAATATACTTTTATTGACCCACGAAATGTATTGATTGATTATGATTCATTTTCTCTTTGTGAAACCACACCTGTGGCATGTGAAACCCAAGAAAATAAATCCGCATTCTGTCAATCTTTTCAGATACCTACACACATCGCATCTGAATTTATAAACATATTGAAAACAAAACCGAAAGAACAAATACAACCAAAAAAAATGCGTACTATGTCTATCATTCACACAACGAAAGGACGCACAATTGTTGTTATGCCTGAATTTTTGCCAGAATCAAAATTCAAAGCAGTTATATGGGACGCGACAGAAAACGAAAATTTGAAAAAAATAAAATGGCTTTTGGATACAGATTTATCAATTAATCAAGCAGTTATTAATGCTTCCAAAATTTATACAAAATAATTTTACAATGAAAACCAAGAATTCAATTATTGAAAAATACACAATTGCAGAACCTGCTATTATTCGCACAGATTATAGTAAATTGTTGCTTAATGAAAATTTACCAATTATGTATAATAATGAAACCCCTTATAATTCAAGCACATACAAATGGTTTGAAATACCGACAAAAATCATATCATCTTATATGATTTCATTGGGTAAAATGCCAAAAAATGCGATTATTAATCACAAGAAACGCACATTACATATAATAAAATTAAACAACGGCAAGAAATTATACATAGTACCTAATTTAGAAGACGCACAATCACCGAAATTCGTATATGACAAAGATATAGCATTTAATGTAAGTCCTGAAATCAACCAAGAAATCGTAAAAGCCATACAATTTTACACTCGATAAAATTGACAACACCCATAAAACCAATTATAATCAGCGATATGAAAAAGATAGTTATAATACTTTGTTTAATAGCATTAGCAGGTTGTGGTGTAAAATCAGAATTGGTACACGATAAAGATTACCCACGTAATTACCCTGTGTATTAATAAAGTTTATTCTGCGGTTTTTATTCTGCGGGTATGGCGAAACTGGTAGACGCGCTGGATTTAGGTTCCAGTGGGGCAACCCATAAGAGTTCGATTCTCTTTACCCGCACCAAAAATAAATGGCGATTTTTTATCGCCATATTATTTTGAATTTCTTTTTGAATTCTAATGGTTTTGATTTTGCATTTTGTTCTATTAAATTTTTGATTTCTTTTTCAGGCCACAAATAATTTGTTTCAAAACTATGATGTGATGCAACGACTAAATTTCTGCAACCACGATTATCATTGAATTTTTTATATTTTAATAATTTTTCGCATTGGTCTTTGGTTTTTGTGCAAACGTCATTTATCATTTCGCCGTATGTATTATCATCATAATAACGATTTATTCCCAATTTCACAGCGTCCAAACACCAACCTTTTGTTAAATAAGGTTTATAACATTTTTTAGTATTCAAAGTTCTGAAATTATTTTCTTTTAAATCTTTGTTGCATTCTTTTTCTGTTTTAAAACACGAAGATTCCCAAATTGCCCCATGTGGTGCATAGGCAGCATAACAATAAGAACCATCTTTGATAAAAATATTGAAAAAGAATTTTGTGGCTTCGCTGGCATCTTCGTCAGACAAATCTTCGCCCATTGGTTCATCATAGAAAGCATAAGGCACCCAATTATTATCTTCTGTTTTGACATAATTAACATATTCATATTTCAAATGGTAAAAAACATAGCCCAAAATTATTCCAGCCATCACACCCAAAGACAAATTCAGAAAATTCTTTTTCATATTATAAAATCCTTTGCTATATGAACGACTATAAAACAAAAATAACGAAATGGCAACATAATGGAAATACTTTTTTTGGTGTAAAAAGCCCAAAATCATAAAAAAAACTTGATTTTAAATAAAATATACCTTAGAATACGCCCAGTAATTAAATAAAGGGCAATAAAATGGCATCTAAAAAAGGTAGCAAAGAAGTTGTAAAATTAGAAAACAAAGAAACAGGTTTCTATTACACAACAACAAAGAACACAAAATCTGAAAACACTCAGGGTAAAATGAAATTCCGTAAATACGATCCAAAATTACGTAAACACGTAGTATTTACAGAAGGCAAAATGTCCCACTAAGGATTTTTGTTTAAATCGGATTCACCCCCCACAATTGTGGGGGTATTTTTTAACAAAAAAACACCGCTGGGTTCCAGCGGTGTTTCCAGAAACGAAAGTAAGGAAAACACTTTCTTTTATTGATATGCCGGAACGCATATCAATTTTTTTAGTTGCCAACCTGAACAGGTGTTGGGGCGACAAAACGCCAACCCTTGAATCTTTGTCCTGGTTTGGTTGTGGCTTTGACTGGGGTACGAACATCTTCGCCGTATGTTGCCACGCCGGCGTTATTCGCTGATATATCAGCAGAAGATGCGTCGGTCCAATTAATCGTAATTGTGTTCGCTTCACACATGGCTGGACTTGCTGAATATACATCAAATATAGCGGCACGGAAAGAGAGTGCCCAGCTATCCTCTCTAGAAATGTTTATACCACAGCGATATGCACACATTGTCGCACAAGAACCGTCCATGACCCCGTTGACAAACACCCAAGGTCCCGATAATTCAATAGCACTGTCATTAAGTGGTGTATAACTATCTAAATGGCAATAACAATATTTCGTCCCAGGTTGACCTGTTTCGTCTGTTAAATCTGTTACTAAGTTATCTGATATTACATTATATATATTATTTGCCCATGTGTTATTGTGGCCTGCACCTGCTCTTGTACTACATCTTCCGTGCCCTTTTATCATTCCTTTATTACCATAGTCCACGGCGAATGCCATTGAATCACCAGATATAATTGAATTTGACATACCAACTGATTCGTAATCATCACCATTACTATCGTTTGATGTATAACCTGCACCGGCTTCGCTGGCACCTATTGCGGTCATAAGGTCTGGATTGTTTACGGCTGGTTTTACATGCCATCCGTTTTCACATGCTGTTGGAACACATGTATCGGTTCCATTGCCGTAATAATCATTACCGCTTAATGCCGTTGCATGTGCGATTGTTGATATTGTGCCATTTGAACCCATATTACTTATATTACATGCACGATAACAACTTTCTGCACTACTTCCCGTTCCGTCAGAACTGGTAAAATCACCATTTGTTGCGGTTGAACATGATGACAAGCCCTGCGCTGAATTTGCATTATATGTGACATCGCCACTTACCCCCGGACAAAACGATCCCGGTTGGTCGCATGATATTACGCTTTCGCCACCCGCAGGTAAATATTGACCCGCACCGATTTGATATAAAATATTTTCATATTCTGCAAC
>JAFZIM010000004.1 GCA_017554365.1 Alphaproteobacteria bacterium
AAATCCTGCATTTAATTCAAATATCCATTTCTGTGTTATAGAACTTTTTATTTTGATTAGAAAATCAAATATATTTAAATTTCTACGTAACATTTTTACTATCTTTTATGGAACAGAGTGTTTTTATTTATCCATTACACGTTCACGAACATCTATTGTTTTATTCGCCCATAGTAAACTGACGAAAATAGGGCATCTGGCACAAGGGCAAGATGTGTCTATTTTTCCTGTCTTTAACATTTTTAATATAGATTTATAATGTTTTGTGTTTAATGCTTTTTCCATGCCTAAATCAAACAGGTTAATAGGGTGTTTTTTATCTGGGTTTTGCCAACAGCCCAACAATGAACCATCGTAATCAACCAATGGTTCTTCGAGCATATTAAGGCATGCGATTTCGCGTGTATCATCTGCCAGATTATAAAAAGCATAAGATGTGTCTGACAAAGAATCTTGGGGGGTGCGTTTAACATCTGATTTTACAATAAGGTTTACTTCTGGAACAGGCAGACAATATTTTGACTGAAAATCAAAAATCTTTTGAATATTAGGGTCGCCTTCGTGAATATTGATTGCCATAACACAACCATATTTTACCAGTGCTTCGATATTTTCAATAGATGTTGGACCGACTTCACCAAAAATAAGAGATAAATTTTGTTGGCTGCAAAACGCAATTAATTCGACAAAATCAGGTAAATCAAAAATTGCTTTGCCGATAAAAGCCACCTGACGAATGTATGGCGATTTAAGAATAAATTTCTTAAAATGAGGCAAAGAAACAGGTTTTTCTGTTGTGCGAATTGCCAATTTTAAAATGTTTTCTGTGTCTATAAACATTTGCGTGCTTCCTTGTTATTTTTTAATACGTCAATCAAGTTATGATTTCCGTTTTTTAGTGTCTTGGTCCATACATGTATATTAAACAAATAATATTTAATTTGTTCAACTATATTCATATTTTTCATAGTCATAGCATATTGTTTGTGAAATATAAAATATTTGCTGTAATATAAGAGTTGACTTAAATATACTTTTGTATGTTGCCATATATTTGGGATATAAGAACGATATACTTTTGCATATCCAATTGGTGATTTTTTCATCCAAGGTTTAATTGCTGACAAGAAATGTGCGATAACAGGTTTCTTTTCCCAATTTATAAAATCATTGGTTGCAAATTGTTTATTAAACATATTATTTAATCTTAATATTTTCTTATTGCAAACCACATTTATAGCATCTTGGTCAGGAAATTTTGCTATTTCAGAATTATCATAAATCCATTTAATTGCTTTGGTTGAAAAATCAAAATCACGACATTTTTTTATATCAAACAAAATCATTCCTGAATTGAAATAATTAGATGTATTTAATTCATATATACGGGTTTTGTATGAAAATCTATCTGCGACCATAGCCAACATATAATCATCGCCCATATCAGTATTAAATAATTCAGCCAAATCACCCATAACCAAAGTATCGCCATCGATATAAATGATTCTGTCGAGTTCTTTGAATAATTCAGGAATCATAATTCTGTAAAAAATCGCTTTGGTCCAATGTTGCATATCAAGACCATGAAAATCGAACGCGTAATTAGACATATCAATAAAATCTATGGAAATATTTGTATTTTTACACATAGATTTTAATTTATTTTGATATTTTTCTGAAAGCCCAGAACACAAAACATGAATAATGGTATTCAAAGATTGCTTGTTTCTGATAAACGAATTTACCAATGTAGCCAAAGGCAATTTATAATTTTTATCAGCAGCAACACAAAGATGAATTGTTTGATACATTATTTCCTCGTAAAATGTTTTTTTATTATTTTCGCATAATCTGAATATTCGCGTTCTTTTAAATTACGTCCCATATTAGATTCATGTATTCTGCGATTACAAAGTACAGAATTTATTTTATTGAATTTCAGACCGCTTTTTTCAGCACGCAACAACCAATCATAACCATCACCACAAAGTAATTCTTCATCAAATAAACCATTTTCTTCAAATGCAGATTTTGTAAACAAAGCACATCCTGCAATTACGCCATGTGAAGAAGTTTTAGTTTCAACAGGTATATTATATTCAGGTGAAACAAAATCCGAACGCAAACCAATAACGCCATCAAAACCATTTATATTTTCAAGTAAAATATCATAAGCATTTTGGTTTAAAACATCGTCTGCGTCCATAAACATAATATAATCGCCAGTTGCTGATTTTATTCCGTTATTTCGTGCAACTACTGGTCCCATATTAGTTTCATGAATTATAATTTTATCTTTATATTTTATAGCGATATTTTTTGAATTATCGGTACAACCATCTAACACAACAACAATTTCGACATTATCGTGTTGGACGCTTGATAAACATTCGTCTAAATATTTTTCGCCGTTATATACAGGTATAATTACTGAAATCATTTTGCCACCGGTGTCCATCCGTCCAAAGATACATCGTGAATAGGGTCGTCCATCAATAATTTCTGTACGTCAGTTGATGGTGTAATTTCGTATGCAAAATCTTCTTCCTGTAAATCTTGGTAAGTTAAATCGTTTAATACGACATCGTCTATTGTATCAGGAACATCAGATTCAACGATTAAAGAATATTTTAAGCAATCATTTAATACATCATCAATTCTTTTTGCGTAATCATCTGGAATTTCAGGAAATGTAGCAAATAATTCTTTTATTTCATCTATGGTTTTACCTAAAATTAAAAATCTGAAAACCAAACTTGCAAACAAAGGCAAAAGATAAAATACACCTTCGTCCATGTTAATCATAATGATTTGAGAACCTGAAATATCTGCAAAAAAATCAGGATTTTTCTTATACATCTAAAACTCCTTTGTGTTTAGTTAATTCAAATAGTGCATTGGCGTTTTTATCTATGGATGTAGATAATTTTAGTTTAAACGATTTTGCATTACATAGCAAATCTGAAATCATACGATATTCAACCAATGGGTTTGTAGAACGCGTAAGCAAACTATAATAAGAATAATCCATACATATACGCGTTAAAATTGGTGATTTTTGGGCCTGTAAAATTTGTGGTGTATCAAGTTCACATTTTTCAGGTTCTATAATCGCACAGATTGGAATATTTGTTGAAAATTGCGATTTATCTAAAATAAATATGTCTTTGATACCGGTTTTTGTTGCATATTTAGTTGTTGTTTTAAGTCCAGAGATAGGTTTAATCAAAGATATTGTTGTATAAATTGGATTTGCAACAACTGAATCACCTTGTTTTGAGATGGCTATTCTGTCATCACCAACAAATTGCATTCCGTTTTTTAAACAATATGCTGAAAGGGTAGATTTACCTGCGCCTGATAATCCTGTAATTAAAATTCCATAATTATCATAGCCGACCACAGCACCATGTAAAATTATATTAGATTCATCATCAAAAATATAATTCAATAAACGCATTAACAAATGATTTTCGCCCAAATGATAAAAATTTATTTCATCTTCATTTGTAATAGAAATAAAAGACACATTGTTTTCTTTCAAAAAAACACAATTGTTATGAACGATTAAATCAGGTTTTTTTGATAAATCATCACCAAGAAAATAAACATTAGTTGTGAACCAATCAGGTTGATATATAAAATCAGAAATGCCTGCTTCCAAAATATATAATTCTTTTGAATTTTCGATATGTTGATTTTCAATTGCTTTTACAAAGTAAGTATCAATTTTCTTTGCCAACCATTCAACACCACATTCTATGTACAAAGGTTGTGTTCCAATATATATTGTTCCACGCCAATATATTGGATTATCAACATTTTCCATTTTATTGCGAATGGATTTGAAAGTTGAATAATCAAAATTTTTTACATAATTTGTATACATTAAATATTTTCTTTCATATAAAATTCGTGGTTTTTAGCATGCAAATAAACGATTTTTTTATCGCGTTTCAAATAATGGTTAACGATTTTATCAGGACACATAAAATCAATAACTTTGCGTGCATGTTCTGGAATAATATTTGGAATAATTTTGTTTAATAATCTCGTTAATAATTTTATTTGATAATCATAACCTGACATCTTTGCTGTTTGCATGATTTTACCCCAATTTAATTCAGGGTTATCAGAAATGATTTTATAAGAATCAAGAACCCATTGTGGGTGTTTATCAAATATTTGTGTTATATCAGTATCAGTAGAGCCGGCTTCAAACAAGAAATTACCATAAAATTCGCACATAATAATAACAATGATATCTTCTGGGGACGGAATCAAAACATCACAACCCAAAGCATTGATTTTCTTTGCACGATTAAATATGTCTGTATCCATTTTAGGTGCAGCGCCTTTGAATAAAGCATAATGCACATCAACACAGCCCTGATCGCGTAATTGTAAATCAGCACTGAATAACATATCGTGATTTATGTGAAAACCATTTTCCACAGCCAAATCAATTGCATGACGATAAACATCTTTTGGAACAGCAAAATCAGCGTCATTCATCGGACGTGTGCTTTGTGGATAAAGTAATTTTTGAACCAATCCTTTTTGTGCCAACACAGGAATATTATTATCATTATATAATTTGCAAATCTTTTGGAACGCAGCCATAGTCATCGCATTCCCAAATTTTTCATGACTTAAAACACCTGATAATTGCTTAGATAGTTTTGATTTATCTATATTTGAAATAATAGAAGCCAGCAACCATACTTTTTGCAAAGGTTCTGTATAAACATCAACTGACTTTATCAAAGCATCAAGGTTTGGATTTTTATTAACACCAGTAATAACGCGCAATAAATTTAAAAGGTTTTTCTTTGGTTTCAAAAATTTCGGAATAAATAACATCAATGCTTTCCTTTGTTAACATTGGTTATTATAGGAAATAGGGCGTTATATAGTCAAGATAATAGATTTTTATTAAATAAAAAAAGTGCGAAAATTCGCACCTTTTTATGATTTGTAATATCTTTCTTGAATGGCAACATTCATTTTGCCACCGAACATACAATAAACATAATCGTTCATATCTGTTCTGGTCCAGCATTGTTCGTCTAATGCAATTTTATTTTTATCTTTGCCTGACATACCATATTGCATTTGGTCTTTTGTTAAAGTCAAAATACAAGCGCTGCGTTTTGTATTTGCGATTGTATTTCCAGGACAGATTTTTTTACCCTGATCATAATCAGATGGTTTAAAATTCCCGCCAGGACAATAATTTTTAGTAGAAGGGCATGTAATACATTTTTGCCCCTTGGCAGGCATATATGTTCCCGGTTCACATTGATATACGCCATATTCACATTTTGTTCTTGATGCGTTTGGTACCGCATTATACGGACATGTTCTTAAACCTTGGTCATAAGAAGCGACAGGGAATGACCCGCCCAAACAATAATATCTGTCTTTGCATGTTTGACATTGTGAAGAATCAGTTGCATTTGCTGGTAAATATTGACCGGCATTACAATGAACCCTTTGTTGTGATTGAGAATATGAATTTCCAGAATCACTATTACCATTATTGTTGCCACCATTTCTTATACACATGCTTTTTGTTTCATTAACAACGCCAGAACAGAACAAAGCCCCCTGATCATAAGATGTGTGTTGTGAAAACCAACCACCCCTGCAGTAATATCTATCTTTGCAGGTCTGGCAACTATAACTGTTTGCTGGTAAATATTTACCAGTCAGACAACGAACTTCACATGCCGTCTTGTTTTTATTTGGCTGAGAGAACACACAAGTTCTTAAACCTTGATCTGAATTCATACCTGTAGTGAAAGAACCACCAAGGCAATAATATCTGTCTTTACATTCTTTGCAAGATGTTGCATTTGCAGGTAAATACTGACCGGCTTTACAATTAACCTTTGAACCAGAATTTGAAGATGAAGAAGATGATGAATCTTTTTTTACACAATCAGTGTGATTAGAATTCGCAACAGTACCTGATGGACAAAGATAAATACCATCATCGCGATTAGGATTTGGCCACAGTTTATAGGTTGATTTTTTCCAGCTGGAATTCCAAGTTGTGTTTACCTTTACCTTGGTTCCGTTTGAAAGCATAGGAACGCCCGGACAAATATAACCTGTTTTACAAGTCTGACATTTTTCATATCCGGCTTTGATATATTGGCCTGCGGGACATGTTTCTGCTCTTGAATACTTAACTTTATTTCCTGTATCTTTTGCTTTAAAGAAACATTCATTGTCGCTCATTGCGCCTTGCCAATATGTTTTGTATGTGTTTGGATTGATACCGGTGTTTCCAACGGAAGTATAGCCATCATCACATTTATAAATACCATATTTTTGTAAACCGCTTGTACAAGACATCCATTGATTTGGTGCTCTATCCATGTCGTCTGCTGCCTTTGGACAATAACATCCTGCAGGGCAAGGCATACACCAATCTTTAGAAACGCCATTCTCGCGCCATCTATACCAACCAGCATATTTGCAACTTGCGGCCATTGCATCGCCGATACACAATGTCATACATGGTACTGCACTTAGAATCGCAAAAAGAGATGACTTTATATTCATAATAAAAAATCCTTATTGTACATTTTCTGGCGTTGTATCTGTTGTTTCAGGTGTTGTGACCACAGGTGGTTTAGGTTCACTAAATGGGACATTTATTTTACCACCAAACATGCAATATACATATTCAGCCATTGTTTTTCTGTTCCAACATTGCTGGTCAATAGGTATCTGATTTTCTATCTTGCCAGACATACCATATTGTAATTGTGCTTTACTTAATGTCAAAATACATGCGGTTCTGCTTGGGTTTGCCACAGAAGTCAAAGGACATATCTTTAATCCCTGATCGAAATCTGCTGGTTTCCATGTTCCCCCAGGACAATAATTTTTGTTTGAAGAACATTGAATACATTTTATGCCTTTTGCAGGTAAATATGTTCCAGGTTCACATGTAAATGCGCCATATTCGCATGCTGTCTTTTTATCATTAGGCATTGAATTTTCAGGACATAGTGTTGCACCCTGATCAAAAGAATCTTGTGGATATGTTCCACCAATACAATAATGTCCAGGTTTATTTGCACAATCAGAACAATTTGTTTCGTTCGCTTTCAAATATGTTCCAGGAACACAATTTACATATACAGGTTTTGGTGCAGGTGCTGGTTCCGGTGTTGGCGCCGGTGTTGGTTCTGGAGTTGGCGCTGGGGTTGGTGCAGGTGTTGGTTCTGGGGCAGGTGTTGCTTCGTTTACACATTGATTTCTGTTGTAATCTGCGATTTGTCCAGATTTACATGCAACAATTCCCTGGTCAGTTGAAGATACAGACCATGAACCACCAACGCATAAATAATATCTGCTTGGGCAACTAGCACAAGAAGTTGCTTTTGCTGGTAAATATTTTTTTGCACTACATGTTATTTTTTGATTTTCACATGCAGTATGTTTAGCATTTGGAACCTGACCGCCTGAACATTTGGTTAATCCCTGGGTTGATGATTTTGAAAAATCAAAACTTCCGCCAGAACATACAGAATCACTTTGACATGCAGAACAAGTCACTTCCCCGGCAGGTAAATATTTTCCAGCATCACATTTTACTGTTTTTTTATAATAAACTTTGGCACCGCTGTTTGTTGTGGTATAACAATCACTTGCTTTTGAAGCACCACCAGCAGAATTAGGATAATCAGAAGGACATAAATAAACACCTTTGGAATTTAATTCAGATGTGACCTTGCTCCAACGATTTTTACAGCCCTTTGGCACATCACCAACCGCCCATGTGAAATTGCCACCGCCAGTACAATAACAGCCAGGTTCACAATCAAAAACGGTTAATGCCTTGCAATAATGACCGGCAGACGCCTTTTTACCCTGACTATTACAATATTTCGCATCAGCATCAGCGCCAATAAACACTGATGGTATTGCGACAAACATAACAAAAAGCGATGTTTTTAAATTCATCTGAAAAATAAAATCCCTTTCCGTACCTAATAATAATATTTTACAGATTTTTCGAATTCTATGCAATACAAAAGTTTATGAAAAATTAGTTTTGTTCTGAATTTGTATCAGTATTTGTTTCAGAATTATTTTCTGAATTTGTGTTTTCAGTTTGTTTAATTGGTTCTTGAAATGGAACAACTAATTTTCCGCCAAACATACAATAAACATAATCTGACATACTGCCCCTGGTCCAGCATTGTTCGTCAATGGCTATTTGGCTTGGCTGTTTATCAGTTATACCATATTGCATTTGTTCTTTGGTTAAAGTCAAAACACAAGCGTTGCGTTTAGTATTTGCTATTGTATTTCCTGGACAAACTTTTTTACCTTGGTCAATAGATGTTGCCTGCCATGTTCCGCCAGGACAATAGTTTTTATTAGTCGGACATTGTGCGCATTTTCCTGCCTTGGCTGGCAAATAAGTTCCAGGTTCACAGGTAAATGTTCCATATTCGCATTTTGTTTTTTCTTTGTTTGGTGATGTATTAGGCGGACAAGGTTCTGCACCCAAATCAGAAGAAGATTTTTTATATGTTCCACCAATACAATAATGGTTTGGTTTGCATGTGGTGCAATCAGGCCCGCCCGCTGGTAAATATGTTCCTGCTTTACAACTAAATTCAACCCTTACACAAGCTTTAGCAGTATAATCGGCTTCGAATCCACTATCACATTTAATGATACCTTGGTCTGAACCCATTTGTTGAAAAGAACCACCGCCACAGAAATAATTTACGCCTTTGCAATCTGCACAAGATGTTTGATTTGCTGGTAAATACTTTTTAGTTTCGCAAGTATACATTTTTGGCGGATTTTTCACACATTCTTTCTTTTCGTAATTCGCACTATAATCAGGGTCGCATTGTTTAATTCCCTGATCCACAGAAGATTTTTTCAAACCATTTCCGCCAAGACACAAATAATTTGTTTCCTTACATGCCTTGCAAGATGTTTCGCCCGCAGGTAAATATTCGCCTTCCTTGCAATTATATGTTGCATCAACACATTGTTTTTTTGATGTGTCGCCCACTTGACCCGAAGGACAACATGACGGACATTCTTGAATTCCCTGGTCTACAGAAGATTTCTTAAATGTCCCACCAGAACATTTGAAATAAGATGACGGACATGATTTGCAAGTCGTTGCCCCCGCAGGTAAATATTGTCCACTGCTACAAGAATATGTTGGTTCTGGCGCAGGTGCATCAGATACACATGTCTTAGATGAATAATCCGCATGTTGACCCGAAGAACATTTTACAAGTCCCTGATCGCTTGAAGATATTCCCCATGAACCACCAGCGCATAAATAATATCTGCTTGGGCAACTTGAACACGAAGTTGCTTTGGCTGGCAAATATTTTCCAGAATCACAGGTTATTTTAAGGGCTGCCGCTGCAGAAGATAGTGCTTCGCTTATATTTGTTTTCGTAGGATTTGTTATTTTATTTGAAGATGATAGTTTATTGCCACTATTGCTATTATTTGAAGATGTACTTAATAATGTTGGTTTATTAACACGTCTGGATGAAACAGATCTCGCAGAAATATTTCTGTCCGCAAAGGCATTCATATCGTAAATTGACAATATAGAAACGATGGTTATTGTTAAAAATAAACATCTATCTCGTTTCATTATAAAAATTACCTTCCTATCTGTTGGTGTGCATTATACAACAAGTATATATATTAAGACAAGATAAATATTTTGGATTATTTTTTCTTTGGTGCAATTTTTGGAGCGGATGTATTTGCTGAAGTAATATTCAATTTACCACCAAACATGCATTGTTCATAATCTGCAATTTCTTTTTTCACCCAACATTGATCGTCCATTTCGGTTGCTGCTGTTTTACCAATACCATAACGCAACATATCTTTAGTTAAAGTGATTTGACATGCAGATTTTGTTTTGTTTGTAGATGTGTTAAGCGGACAAACTTTGATACCTTGGTCTAAATCATTAGAAGGGCGAACTGGGCCAACCCCAGGACAATATTTATTTGTTCCAGAACATTCTCTGCATTCTTTCTGTTTAGCAGGCAAATATTGACCAGGTTCACATGTCACCATATCAGGTACTGGCTTTACACAATCAGATGATTTTTTACTACCTTTGGCAGAAATTAAACCAGTAGCACACTTAGTTAAACCATTATTCATACTGGCATCAGGCATCCATTTTCCGCCTTCGCAATAATATCCAGCCAAACAATCAGCACAATGATTCTGATTTATTGGTAAATATGTTCCAGCAGTACAAGAAACATAAGAAGATACACATTTTTTATGTGTTGCATCTGGTTTGAATCCAGGTTTGCATGATTTTAAACCATGTTCTGTGGCACTGATAGGGAACAAACCACCAGGACAATAATATCTATCTTTACAAGGGGAACATGTTTTTGCTTTATTACCCGGCAAATATTGTCCAGGGTTGCATCTAACCGTGTGTATCTTGTCTTTTTCAAAATCGTGTTTCTTTTTCGCTGATGCGACACATTTTGTGTGGTCTGAATTAGGTTCATAACCACTTTTACATGTTTTTAAACCCTGATCATAACCAGCAGGTGAAAATGTTCCACCCAAACAATAATATCTATCAGAACAATCTTCACATTTTAACGAATTTTTAGGTAAATATTTACCGGATTTACAAGAAACTTTGGATTTTTTTAATTCTGCAAGTAAACCACTTGAATCTAATTTATCAAGTTTTTTATCTTTTGTTAATTTAAGGTCTATATCTTTTTTTAAATCGATTGCTTTTTCAAGTTTTAAACCCGTATTTGCCGTCGCTTTTTCACTCAACTTTTTTGCCACAACGGCTCTTGATTTATTAATTTTTCTTTTTTCACAACGTTTATGGTCGGAATCTGCGGTTGCTTCTGCTGAACATATTTGAATACCCTGATTTTTATCAGAATTTACAACAAATACACCGCCAGGACAATAAAAGGAATCAGGATTTGAACCATTTGGAATGTATAGGGATAGGGCTTTTGAATTACATTCAACACAAGATTCAGAACCGGCAGGCAGCATTTTCCCAGCAGGACAAGCGACCTTGCCAGCATACGCATTTATATCGTAAAGCGACAATATAGAAGCAATGGTTGCTGTTAAAAACAAACACTTATCCTGTTTCATATCAGAAAACTGCCTTTTCCCCTTATTGGTGTATATTATACAGATTTATGAAAAATTAAGCAAGGGTAAAAATAATAGATATATCATAAATATAATTTAAATATATAAAAATATTGACAAAAGATATATTTAGTGTATGTTTTTAGTATAAAAAAATTAAGGCAAAATGGTTTTTAGTTTAGATTATGATATACTTAAACAAAATTTAAGGTGTTTGTTTGGATACAAGCCAACTAAACTTATTGTGCAATATAATATCTGCAATGTAAAAATAGATTTAAACAAAAATAATGATCGCGGTATAACTTCTAGTACTTTTTACAAACTTTTGACACCTGAATTTGCAGTGGCTAATAATCGTGATGAAAGTGGATTGAAAATCACAACATTGATAGATAAAAAGACCGGTGGGCCTGTGCCTGCTTATGTTGCGAAATTTGAACAACAAGATCCAAATGCAGAAGGTTATGGCGTAATGGTCGAAGATAATTCAGGCGATTTTAAATTTAACAACAAAAAATATAAAATCGTCGGGACTATATACTTTTACATTGATAAACAAAAACAAATGGTCTCACCAAAATTTGAAATGACCTTTGTCAAAGGCGAACTTTATGAAAAAGTTTGCTCTTATATGAAATCTAATGGAAACAACGATTATGCTGGAATAGGGACAAGATTACATCAGATAAGAATAGAAAGAATGTTGCAAAATAATCTTGGAAATTCTTACATCGTTGCCGAAGGTGATTCTTTCCCTTTCCATTATTCTATGGGATACAGATTGATGCCAGCAACAAGACCTGCCGAAGAAAGTATCCAGATTTTGCAAGAATTTTACGCTATGAATAAAAAAACTTTTAAATACAATTTACAACATGTGTTTGCAGAATTCCAAAAAGATAAGTATGTTATCAATTGGTCTGCTTCGCTTGAACATTTCTTGTGCGATTATTATAAAAATGGCGGAAAACCATTGGATTATTTAACCCCTAATATGTTTTTGACAGAAACATCGGTTAAACAATGGATAGCCATGATCAAAAGGCAACCAATTTTATATTAAAAATAAAAACCGGTATAAACCGGTTAAATTCTGGCGCGCCCAGAAAATTCCCTCGACACTTTGTGTCTGTGGGGCATTCGTTAGCACTCAAACTTCGTATTACTCGTTTTTGCTTACTCATAGTCGAACCCTCTGGGTCGGGTTCTCATCCTTCTGTGCAAAATAAAAACCGGTATGAAACCGGTTAAATTCTGGCGCGCCCAGAAGGATTCGAACCCTCAACCTTCTGATCCGTAGTCAGATGCTCTATCCAATTGAGCCATGGGCGCAACGCGATATATTTTATATCATTTTATTTCAATTGCAAGAAAAAATACGATTATTTTGTTTTATTTTGTGTTTCACGCATATATCTGTACCAATTGAATGAAGGTTGTTTAATATAAATGCTTGTGAAATGTTGTGGACAAACAGATTTATAAAAACTTTGACTTGCAAGTTTTTCTTTTGAATCACCAACTTCAACTTGGTTGCCATTACGGACTACATCGCCTGTTTCTGCATTAAATCTTAAATGATGTGTGGCTAATTTTCTGCATTCTGGCAATTCACATACTGCTTCAAGTCTATGTTTTTCATTGCAAACCTTGAAAAGCCAATCGGATGCAGGGAATCTGTTTCCATTACTATCCAATAATAATCCATAGCAAAATACTGTTTTATCTAAATCTTTTGCTATATGGTTTAATCTATCTATGTCTTGGACGGAAAAGAATTGGATTTCATCAACCAATATAAACTTTGTTTCTTCTTTTGGAGCATAAGAATCTAAATTATCCAAAGCGGTTGCAGGTTCTTTTAAACCGATACGGGATACAACTTCGGATTCTGAATCACGAGTATCAATTGCTGGCTTTATAACTTCGTATTGTTTGCCAGAATTTTTTAATTTATAAGCGTTTATGATAAGTTCGGTAGATTTAGCAGCGCCCATAACCCCATAGAAGAAATGTAATTTTGCCATTTAGATTTCCTTTCTTTCCTGCTCTCTCATCTCCGTTTTGTGTTATATAAGCAAATTTAGTAGCCCCAGGTCAAGTTGTTATTTGTTTTTATTTCAAAAAAATGGTAAAATACTACGATATGAGGAAAGGGATTTTTATCTTAATTTCGCTGTGTCTTTATTCGCCATTATGTTATGGCAGTTTTTTGAAAGCCCAATCTTTTCCGAAAACTTTTCAAGATTTGTCTTTTACTGCCCGTATGGATTTTAAGTCAGAAGATTATGAATTATACCAACCTGAATATGAAAATGGTTTTTGTGTTAAAAATTGTGCTTATCCTGGATTACACATAGACAGGGAACACGAAATCAGTAATCAAGATACACAACAGGCATTACAAAATTCAATAGCATATCAAAACCAAAATAATACAACAAATCAGAATCTACCTGTGGATACACAAAATATAGTTAATGCAGTTAATAATCCTGTGAATACAAATACTGCATATACACCACCAACAACAATTTTAGGAACGAATAATACTGCTGGGGCGTATTGTGCGATACGTAATAATCAAATACCTGTGGGTCAGGGGGCACCTTTTGGAAAACCTTTGGTTGGTAATCCGCGTATATCTTCACCTTATGGCCCAAGAATATTGCATGGTAAACAAAGTTATCATGATGGTATAGATTTTGCTGTGCCAGTGGGAACTGATGTTTATAGTCCAGCAGAAGCAGTTGTTGTAAAGGTTATAAATGATAATCGTTGTGGCAAAGGGTTAAGATTAAAACATAA
>JAFZIM010000059.1 GCA_017554365.1 Alphaproteobacteria bacterium
ATTCATCGTGTGCAACGCGTTCCGGAAACCGAAGCCAGCGGACGTATTCATACTTCTGCGGCATCTGTCGCTGTTATGCCAGAAGCAAAAGATATCGACGTAGTTATTGATGAAAAAGATATTCGTATTGATATTTTCCGCGCATCTGGGGCAGGCGGTCAGCACGTTAATAAAACAGATTCTGCAATTCGTATAACCCATTTTCCAACAGGTATTGTTGTGACATGCCAAAATGAACGTTCACAATTGCAAAATAAAGCAACTGCTATGGCTGTGTTGCGTTCACGTTTATATGAAAAACAAAGAAGCGAACAAATGAACGCTTCTAATGCGTCAAGACGCAGTATGGTTGGGTCAGGGGACAGAAGTGAAAAAATCAGAACTTATAATTTCCCTGAACAACGCGTCACAGACCATCGTATTAAATTAACCCTTTATAAACTTGATGATATTTTGGCAGGGGGCGAAGGGCTTGATGAAATGATAGACGCACTTATTTCAGCAGACCAATTGGAAAGATTGGCAAATATGGAATAAAAATATTAAATTGTTAATAATGTAAAACCGCTATTTATTATGGCGGTTTTTTATTTTTTCGCTTGTCTTAAAATACCTTTTTTTCTACACTATATGGTATGAGAAATAATAAAAAACAAATAAAAATAGATAAACCAATTGTGATGGTTGGACTTATGGGGGCTGGCAAGACAAGTATTGGTCGTGCGTTGGCTCGTCATCTTGGGATACCTTTTGTTGATTCTGATAAAGAAATTGAAAAGGCGGCAGGGTGCAGCGTGGTTGATATTTTTTCAATGTATGGTGAAAAAGAATTCAGACGCGTGGAAGAAAAAGTTATTGAAAGATTATTGGATACACCACCTTTTATAAAGGTTATTTCAACTGGTGAAGGCGCTTTTATAACAGACGCCGTTCGTGAAATGGTTTTAAAAAGAACATTAACAATTTGGTTGAAGGCAGACCTAGAACTCCTTGTAAAAAGGACAAATTTTCGTCATACCAGACCGCAATTATTAAACACAGATTCACGACAAATATTGGCACAATTGATTAAAGAAAGATACGATATTTATGCTTTGGCGGACATGATGGTAGAAACCAAAGATGAAAACATTCATAAAACTTTAAGCAAGGTTTTATGTGCAATAGAAAATCAAAATAAACAAAAGGAAGAAAACCATGAAAAGTAAATTATTGTCAGAATTTAAATCTTTTATTAACAAAGGCAGTGCAATTGACATGGCTGTAGGTATCATCGTAGGGTCTGTCATGACAAGCGTAGTGAATTCTTTGGTGAAAGATATTATTATGCCACCAGTCGGGATGTTGGTTGGTGGAATTGATTTTTCACAATGGTTTTTTGTGCTTGGCGGTGGCGAACCTGGCGTTCATTATACAACAATGGCTGCTGCAACGGCTGCTGGGGCTACTACATTGAATTTAGGCACTTTTTTAAACACAATTATCAGTTTCTTGATAACAATGTTTGCTATATTTATATTTGTTAAAATTGTAAATTCAGCACGTAGCAAAGCACCTGTGACTACACGCGCATGTCCTTATTGTCAGCAATCAATCAGTAAATTGGCTACTAAATGTCCTTATTGTTGTTCTGCTGTAAAGCCAGAAAAAATAGAAGAAGCGGGCGAAACAGATTTGGCAAAAGGTATCAAATCTTTGAAATCAAAGGTTGGAAATGTGGCACAAGTTGCTAAAAAAGTGGCTAAAATCAAGAAGTAATAATATACCATATTATATGAAAATAGGTTAAACCGCCCATAAAACCAAGGGCGGTTTAATATTTGAAATAAAAACAAATAAAATAGATATAAAAATACAAAATCAGGTTATAAATATAGTCAGAATTAAAAATAGCGTGGCAAAAAAGAAAATAATTATCTAAATCAGTATAAAAAATTATCCATAAAATATCGTGCTGAAAAGAAACTGCAGAAATCTGCGGGGGACAACGTATTTTCAATATATATAAAAGGCGTATAATGTATATTATGTATAGTTTAGTATATGGGCGGTGCGGATATGTTGACATGTTGATTAAAATGCGCTTTTTGATGATTTTGATTGTATTTGTGTATTTATATTGGATTTATTTTTTATTTTTTATAAAAATTTTTGAAATATTTTTAATTTCTTAATCTATTTTATTACGAAAAATTTTTAACTATTTGTTTTTACTTTATAATTAATTATTGTGATATTTTTCCAAAAAATCATTTTTTAATGCTAAACAGCCCTTTTCTCGTCGTTCAAAAATTATTTTGGCCTATGCTTATATGTCATAATCGCTGAAAATCGATTGGTTTATATTGTGCTTTTTATGAATTTTTTTGCCAAAATCGCTAAAAATGCCTGATTTCTGCGGGTTTTAGCGGTTTTTTAGTATGGTTTTGTGCGATAAAAACCTATAAAAATGGCGGATTTCTGCGGTTTTTGGTGATTTTTGGGTGGTTTTACAGGTATATTGGTAAAAGGTATATTTATATGTATGTGTTTTCGTAAAATCAAACTATACATAATATTATTTTGATGTTTTGAATAATGTTCTGGTTTTTATGACTAAGATGTGGCTTTTGTTTCTTTTTCGTTTAATTGATTAAAAAAATAAAGTCAAAAAATAGATGTTTTCTTGATATATTATATAGGAATTTAAGTAAAAATAATACGGCAATATGTTCCTGAATATTAAATATGGTATTGTGTTATAAATAAAATAATGTATATAAATATATGTGCCATAAAAAGGTATTTTTTTATGTCCCTATTTTTTTATTTTATATAATAAAATAACTTGAATTTTCAGGGTATAGAATATAAAATTTATTGGTAAAATAAAACAAATAGATAATGGTGGTTATTATGGCAGATGATATGAAACATATTTTGGAACGTGAATCTAAATGGCAAAAACGTTGGAAGGAAGCAAGGGCTTTCGTTCCTAAAAACGATGGTTCAAAACCAAAATATTATAATTTGATAGAATTTCCTTTCCCAAGTGGTTCTGGTTTACATGTGGGACACATGTTGCCTTATACTGGAATGGACGTGATGGCACGTTATAAAAGAATGCGTGGTTTCGATGTTTTATACCCTATTGGTTATGATTCAATGGGAATATCATCTGAAAAATATGCAACCAAGATTGGAAAACATCCAAGTGAATCTGTGGCTGAATTGATAAAGATTTTTGAAAATGATATTTCAATAATGGGTTTATCTTTTAATCCAGAATCAAAATTGGCTACATCTGATCCTGAATTTGTGAAATGGACACAATGGATGTTTATACAATTCTTTAAAAATGGGTTGGCTTATAAATCTGAATTGCCAATGAATTGGTGTCCTAATTGTAAAACCAATTTGACCAACGAAGAATTGGAAGATGGGAAATGTGAACGTTGCCATGGGCCTGTTGAAAAGAAAATGAAATTACAATGGAATTTGGCTATTACAAAATATGCGGACAGATTGATTGATGATTTGGCTTTGGTTGATTATCCAGAACAAGTCAAAGTTCAGCAGATAAATTGGATTGGTCGTTCCCATGGTGCCGAAGTTGATTTCAAAGTCGGTGAAGATATCATGAGTGTTTATACAACGCGTGTTGATACTATATTCGGTGTGACTTTCTGTGTGTTGGCACCTGAACATAAATTGGTTCAGAAATGGATTGATGAAGGCAGAATAACAAATGTTGATGCGGTTAAAGATTATATAAATGCCGCGCGTGCCAAATCTGAAATTGAAAGAACTGACGCGACAAAGGAAAAGACAGGTGTTGAATTACAAGGAGTCAAGGCGATAAATCCATATACTAATCAAGAAACGCCAATATTTATATCGGACTATGTTTTGGCTGATTATGGTTTTGGTGCGATTATGGCTGTGCCTGCACATGATGGTCGTGATTATGCTTTCGCAAAGAAATTTGGTTTGCCTATCGTTCAAGTGTTGGCTGGTGGCGATATTGAAAAAGAAGCATGGGAACAAGATGGCGAACATATCAATTCTGGTTTCTTGAATGGTATGGGAAAGCAAGAAGCAATTGCTGCCGCTATCAAATATGGAACCGAACATGGATTTGCACGTGGAACTACAAAATACAAATTAAAGGACTGGGGATTTTCACGTCAAATGTATTGGGGTGAACCTATTCCATTAATTTATTGTGAAAAATGTGGTTGGCAACCTGTACCGGAAGATGAATTGCCAGTGTTGCAACCATTTATGACAGACTATAAACCAACAGAAGACGGGGAAAGCCCATTGGCACGTGCGACAGATTGGGTAAATGTAAAATGTCCTTGCTGTGGTGGGCCTGCAAAACGTGAAACAGATACTATGCCACAATGGGCTGGTTCGTCTTGGTATTTCTTACGTTATCTTGATTCAAAGAACGACAAAGAATTTTGTTCTAAATCACAAATGGAAAAATGGATGCCAATAGACCATTATAATGGTGGTATGGAACATACTACACGCCATTTGCTCTATTCTCGTTTTTGGTACAAAGCATTATATGATTTAGGTTTAGTTCCAGGTGTTGAACCATACAAAAAACGTACAAGTAATGGTTTGATTATGGCGGCAGACGGAACAAAAATGTCTAAATCACGCGGAAATACGGTTCCATCATCTGATGTTGTAAATCGTGCTGGGGCTGATGCGTGCCGTATGGCTATTTTGTATCTTGGGCCATGGGAACAAAGTGCGAATTGGTCAGAAGATACTTTGCGTGGGGTTCAAAGATTCCTTAGTCGTGTGGAAAGTTTATCAGACAATTTAACTGATGAAACATTAGATGAAAAGCAGGAATTTTTGGTAAATCGTATGATTGCTGATATGACAGAACGTATTGAAAATATGAAATTTAATACATCTATATCTGCGATGATGCAATTTATAAACGAATTTCCTGGTGGAAAAATGCCACGCAAGGCCTATGAAGTTTTGATTCAAATGTTGAATCCTTTTGCTCCGCACTTAACAGAAGAAATGTGGGAAAAGTTAGGACACAAAGATATGCTGGTTTTTGAACCATGGCCAACATTTGATTCTTCTAAATTGGTAGAAAACGAAATGACAATCGTTGTTTCTGTGAACGGAAAACGTGCAAAAGATTTTGTTGTGCCAACCGATATTACAGAAGCCGATTTGATTGAAGTCGCAAAACAAAATGCAACCAAACAATTAGAAGGTGCAACAATTATAAAAACAATAGTTGTTCCAAAGAAATTGGTTAACTTTGTTGTAAAAAAATAATTGTTTAAGGCCCTATTTTGAATATGTCTGTTCTGTGATTTATTGTTGCAGAACAGATTTTTTATATAAATAAAATATTGACAAATATATATTTTGTATTATAATAATAGTATTAAAACCAAAGGATTAAATATGTCAAAAAAAATTATTCCTGGAACACCAGAATGGGAAAGTATATGTGTCAGATGTGGTTTATGCTGTTTGGTAAAATACACAGACAGATTGGGTAATATTTTTTTGACAAATATTCGTTGTGATATGTTAGACCCTGAAAACGGGCTTTGTAAATGCTATTCTGCTGATGTTAAAAATCGTCAGCAAGGTTGTGATAATTGCGCCGCCCATAATGGTTCTGTGTTAAATATGGAAACATTATCAAATGATTATGTGGTTCCTGGCTTTTGTGCGTATGTTCAAAAATTCGGTCAACATGATTTGGTTAAAAAGTGTGCAAAACGCCCAAAGATTTCATTAAAAGACACTATCCCAGAAAGTGAAGTTGGTGCAGAAGGTATGGCAGGTCATGTAATACCTGGGTCTAATAAATATTTTAAATATAATCCAGAAGTGAATAAATTAAGACACGAACAAATGATGAATTTCTTTGCAAGATAAAAAAACGCCAAATTGGCGTTTTTTTATGATATTTTTTTAATTCTGCGAACACGTTTTTCACAATCATCAAACGGGCTTTCAAGAAATGCGCGGGCGCAAAGGAAAGTTTGTTCGATATCCATATCGTCAGCAGCCAAAGTCAAAACATTTATATCATCGTGGAATCTGTCTTCGCGGGCTTGTTCAGGTTGATAGCAACGTGAAGCACGCAAATGTCTATATCTGTTTGCAGCGATTTGAACCCCTGCCCCTGTGCCACATACTAAAATACCGCGAGAATCAGGATCTTCTAACATAGCATCTGCCAATTTTGCAGTAATATCAGGAAAATCAACAGGTGTTGTTATATCGTCTGTACCAAGATTAACAACTTCATATCCTGCTGCCATTAACATTTCATAAAGATATAATTTAACCCCGACACCACGATGGTCGGCAGCCAAATAAACACGAGATATTTTATTATTTTGCATTTTTTTCATCCTTGGTTTTAGCAAGTTTACATTCAAGACCTGTATTGCCTGTGATATTCAAAGTTTTGTAATGCAAAGTCCCTTGCATTTTTGCATTAGCGAAAATATTAGCAACATTAACAAAGGCATCACCATTTAAATCGCCATGTAAAAATAATGTTTGTGTTTTTATATTGCCATTTACAACCCCACCACGACCAATAATAATCGTGTTGGCAACTATATCACCTGTGATAACGCCATGAACTTGAACATTGTGGTCTGTTTTAATATCGCCTTTTAATTGGCAACCTGCCCCTATGATAGTAGGAGATTTTTTTTCATCTGCATTTGTAAAAGCCAACATTTTATTCCTTCCTTTTAAATTATTCTTTTATGAATTTTGTAGGGTTAAAAGGTGTTCCCTTGTATCTTATTTCGTAATGTAAATGAGGACCAGTTGAACGACCAGAAGAACCACCTAAACCAACAACAGACCCAGGACGCACCCAATCACCGCGTGCAACCATTGTTTTTGATAAATGTGCGTACAATGTCGTGAACCCAAGTCCATGGTCAATTTCAACGGTTGTTCCGTATCCTGAACGTTCACCAGAAGATACAACTCGACCCGGGGCAACTGCATAAAGTTCTGTGCCGATTTTTCCGGCAAAATCTATGCCCTTGTGTTGTTTCTTTTTGCCTGTGAATGGGTCGTTTCTTATTCCGTATTGTGAAGTTATGGTTGTATTATTCACAGGTGCACCCAAAGGCAAAATTGTCACAAGACGTTTCATACCATGCCATTCTTCGATGTCTTGAGCCAATTTTTTATATTTTGCGTCGGCATTCTTGCTAAGTTTTATTTGTGTAAAAGGTGCACCAATAAATTGAGAAGAATATTTGTTGGCCTGTTCTATCAATTTTGGTTCATTTAATCCCAATTTTGTTATGCTGGTATTTATTCTTTTTAATTGTGTTCTTAATTCAGATATGTTTTCAGAAGTCATTTTTGATATAGTTTCAACAATTAATTGGTCTGCTTCTGCGATTTCTTTGACTTCGTCAATTGTTTGGATACCACGTTGTTTTAAATTATTGTTTTCATTACGAACCAATTCGAATTCTGCTGATAATTCAGATACTTTTTCAAATTCAGGTGTGTAATTTTCGTCTTCCATCATTTCGACGATACGGGTATGCAAGAAATCTAGTTCACCGATAATCTTAGATTTTGCATTTAACAATTCTTCTTTTTCTTTGTCATTTGATTTGTTTTTTGTCGCGGTTTTAGAATTTTTAGCGTTTTTTTCGGTTTTTGTACCTTTTTTAACAATATTTTTTTCAGTATTTTCAGTTTTGTCTGCTTTCAATATTTTGTCATCAGTTAAATTTAAACTTTTGGTTAATTCTGTGTATTTCTGCAAATATATCTTCAAATCAGACATTTGTCTGTTATGTTGATTTCGTACCTGTTCTAATTGTTGGGTTCTTTGTTGCAACAAAGGTCTGTGATACATATAAATATATGTAGACCAAGATGCCCACAAAGTCATTGTTATAAAAGCACAAAATTTAGTAAAACGCCAAAAACTACTTTGCTGATAAGTTAAAACATCGCCATCAGATGTATCCATAATGGTACAATCACGTGCTGGAAATAAACGGGTTATTCCATGCCAAATAGCACGAAATGGTGCTGTAAGCAACGCCCAAAGTGATGAAAAATATCTTGCGATAAAATCTATCATAACTTTCATAGTGTAGACAATAAAGCGTCAATAGTCAAGCCAGACATTAAAATAGAATTATTATTCATTGATATGCCAGAATATAATTTTGTGCCGGTTTTTACACCCAATTTTGCACGAATTAACACGCGTTCAGCGGTGTTTTTTGAACCGAATAATGGTAAAATTTCAATTCCACCGAAATGTTTATTTGTTAAAACTGAAACAATTTTATCCATGACTAAAACATCAGATATTATACAAAAATATCCGTTTGGTTTTACACGGGCGCAACTTTTTTTAACCCAATTCACTATATCTGCATTATGATGTGCGTTGTGTCTAGCCGGAGTCCCATTAAAATAAGGCGGATTTGTTAAAACTAAATCGAAATTTTTTGTTGTAGACCAATTATATATGTCTTCATTTATTAATTCGATAGATTGGTTGTTTAAATTCGCATTTTGCTGACAGATATCAAGCATGTCTTTGGAAATATCAATTCCTGATATTTTAAGATTTGGGTTATGTGATAATAAACATAAAGATACCCCGCCCGTTCCGATACCTATGTCCAAAGCGGTTTTGATGTTTTTTGGTGCAAAGGCAGCCAACCAAACTGCATCGCTGGTTGGGTTATAAATACTGCGTTTAAAATTTACTTTGCCACCAAGTAATGTAAAAAATTCTTGTTTTTCTGCCATACCTATATAATAATTCAAGAAAATGAAAAGGCAAGAATATGTTTGATAATCTTTTTATAGTTTCCACAGCAATAAGTGCTTTTAATAATAATGCTTTGGTTGGGCCATTTTTCTTTGCAGTAGGTTTATTGATGATACCTATGTTTCTTATGGTTTATGTTTATGGCAAAGATTTTGTAAATAAATTTGGTTGGAACGATAAAAATATTGATAATCAATCTGGGTTATGGATTATATCAAGTTTAGTGTTATGGCTATTTTTATTCGGTGGAAATTATGCGGTAATCCGTGATGGTATATCTTTGTTGCCATTGATTTTAAGCGCAGTTTTATTTGGTTGTATAATGTTTATAAGTCAAAAAATTTTACAATTAAAATATAATGAAAAAATACAGAATAAAAAATTGCAGTTTTATATATTTATGGCGATTTTGTTAATGGCTGGATTTTCTGCTTTTCCAATTTGGTATGCGATATTATTACAAATAAGTGCTGTATTGTGTGGAATGATTATCGGTTCAAGAATGAAAAAGAATATTTCAATAATACCTTTTACAACATTAATTTGTGGAATTATGTTGATTTTGGTTTTAATGCAACCTGAATATTTCAGATTCGGACAATTTGATAATTTAACCATAGTACATGTATTGTCTATTATAATTACCGGCTTTTTAGCCAGTGTCGTATTATCTACAAAATATATAAAACCACGTGGAAGAATACATGAATCTGCGTATATAAAATTGAAATGGTTATGCAGAATTGTTTCTATATTGGGTTTTGTGTTATTTTTTATGACTGAATCAGTTCCTGTGTTTATCGGATTATTGGGCGCTTTGATGGTATCAGAAATGTTAACAATATTTCATGTCAAAGATATAAATTCATCTATGTATAAACAGGCATGGGCGTATTTTATGATTTGTTTTGGAATTGTGTTAATATGCCCTATTATCAGTGCAATAGGAATTATTTATTTGTCTTTTATGAATAAAAATACAAATATCAAAGATTTCTTGCGTTTGTTATAATTGGTTATATTTATTGAATACCAATTTGAATGGGTTTGTTGTAATATTCCTGTGAAATAAGAAAGTTTTTAAACAAATGGAATAAAAAATGGCAACTATTATAGATCCAAGTGCAGTTATCAAACCAGGCGCAATTATCGGAAATGATTGTAAAATTGGCCCTTTTTGTATCATAGGCCCAAATGTCGTATTGGGCGACAGGGTTGAATTGGTTTCAAATGTGGTTATTGGCGGAAAAACATCTATTGGCGATGATTCTATCGTATATCCTTTTGCGGTGTTGGGCGTTATGAGTCAAGATTTAAAATGGCAAGACGAAGCCGCTATGACAGGGTTGCGTATTGGTAAAAGATGCAGAATTCGTGAATATGTCACAATTCATTCTGGAACGCCTGCTTCTGATGGAACAGAAATTGGTGATGATTGTCAGATTATGGTTAATGCACACGTTGGACATGATTGTAAAATCGGTAATAGCGTTGTTATGTCTAATTTGGTTCAGGTTGCAGGTCATGTAGAAGTTGAAGATTTCGCTATTTTATCAGGTGGCGTTATGGTATTGCAATTTGCACGTATTGGCCGTAATGCGTTTATTGGTGGTATGAGTGGCGTTGGTAATGATGTTTTGCCTTATGCTATATATGATGGAACACGTGCGGTATATCGTACTATCAATCGTGTTGGGTTAATGCGTCATGGATTTACTAACGAAGATTTGCATGCAATACATTCTGTGTATTCTGCTGTATTTAGTAATGATGAAGGCACCGTTGCAGAAAGATTAAACAAAGTCCGCAAGGAAGTTAAAAATAATAAATATGCGATGGACGCCATAGATTTTATTGAAAATCGTTCTAAACGCGGAATTGGTACTGCAAAAAATGACGAACACTAAGAAAAATCTAAAAATTTTTATCATAGCCGGGGAAGTATCTGGCGACGTTTTGGGTGCTAAAATAATGCACGAAATGCCAAAAGTCGAATTTGTTGGTATTGGCGGCGCAAATATGATAGAAGCAGGATTACACCCTATTTTTCCTATGTCTGATTTGTCTGTTATGGGGATAGTAGAAGTTTTAGCACATGCAAAAACTTTAAAGCAAAGAATAAACCAAACAATAGCAGAAATTTTAAAAGAAAAACCTGATATAGTTTTGACTATTGATTCGCCTGGTTTTGCAAAATCTGTGGTCCAAGGCGTTAAAAAGCAAGGTATATCAAAAAGAACAAAATTTTATCATGTGGTTGCGCCTCAGGTTTGGGCTTGGGGTGAAAAACGTGCAAAAAAATATGCAAAGATATTTGATAAATTATATGCGTTTTTTGATTTTGAAATACCTTATTTTACTAAATATGGGTTAAAAACAATTGCTGTTGGGCACCCTATTGCAGATGGTTTGGATAAATATAAATCAAATGAAAAATCAGGAAAAATAATAACTTTTGTTCCAGGTAGTCGTATGTCAGAAGTAAAAAAATTATTGCCTGTATTCAAAAGAACTATTGATATGATTTATAGAAACGGATACCAAGATTATAAATTTGTGATACCTGTGGTCGAAACAACGGAAAATTATATTAAAAATCAAATTCAAAATTGGAACATTAAACCGCAATTGATTCCTGCAAATCAAAGATATGATTTATATGCAAATACTTATATTGCAGTGGTCGCTTCTGGAACGGTATCTGCTGAATTGGCTATTATGCATATACCAGCCATAGTCGTTTATAAAATGAACCCTATTACATCGTTATTAGCGCATATTTTATTGCGTGTAAAATGGGCTTCATTGGTTAATATTTTAATGAATAAAACAATATACCCTGAATTATTGGGAAAACATGCAAACGAAAACGAAATTATAAATTGGTTGCAACAATTAACTTTGCCAATGGTAAGAAAACAAATGTTGGCTGATTTAAAATCAGCGGATAAAAAATGGGTATATAATGGCAAAAAACCAGCCACATGCATTGCCAAAGATATAATTGGTTAAATTTCTATAACTTTTAATCCCCTGAATTATCAGGTGTATTGTCAGGTTCAGACGAAGTTGTACCTAATGTGTTAATTGTTTGGGTTTCTGATTCTTCGTTTCCTGTATCAGTAGTTTTATGATGTGGAACATTTGTATAAACAATGTCTATTCTTGTTATTGTTTCATCTTCGCTATTTCCACAATACATAACTTTACCATTATTGTTTGGTTTATATATACTGGTTCTTGGGCATAATTGACCAAGTGATGAAACCACATTATTTTGGCACCATGACATTTTTGATGTCGTTTTTGAATTATATGGAACTTTTAATAAAACATCAGAACATATAGGGTCTTTGGTCGTATTAGATTGTTCTGTATAAATTGGCAACAAAGGTAAACATGTAGCGGAATATCCGTTTTTACTGCGGAAACCACCATTTTCCCAACAAGAACACATTCCCCATGATAATACATCTACTTTATTTATATAATTAGCAGGACACATATTTTCTTTATCTATAAAATGATACCAATAATTTAAGTTATTTGTTTCGTATGGGTTATCAAGATTTTTATAAAAGACACTTGTAATTTGTGCTGTTTTAATATTACATGGTGAAACCGGGTCGTAATCGTATTGTTCTATGTATTGTGGTTCTACAAAATAACCATTCAAACCATTACACTGAACAGATAGATTATCGATAATTTTATAATATGTTTCAGAAGCGACCCCGTTTGATCTTGGTTCGCGATTATACTTGATTGCATTATCTTGAGTTAAATTTTTGGTATAAAAATATATATTTTGGGTGGTTTCTGTATTATTTTCTGTAGATGTAATGACAAGTTTATCAAACCCACCAAATACCTTTTCTAACATTTCAGGCGAATTGCACCCTTCTGTTTCAGAAAGTTCTTGTGCGCATGGTGAAACAATTGATTTATTGATAGCATCTTCCTGAAAGTCATATTTATATAAAGTAAACCAATCTATTGCTGAACCTTGTTCGAATAGTCCGCTATATGGATAATAAAAGTTTTCATAACCTGTGCCACCAAATTTATCAAAGCATTTTTGAACCACAGCACGACAACTTGTCACAGAATCAGAATTATCTTTGTTATTAATATATTTCTTTATAACATCTTCGCTAATATCACCAAACATATTATTACAAGATGTTATATAATCATCACACATTTGTGTTGTTAACTGAATAACACCAGGTTTAAGATTGGTTGAATATTCACCTGAAAGTGCCGCCATCGCTGTTGTAATGGCCTGTTCTTGATTCGTATAACACGCTGTAATCAAAGAAATACAATTTTGTTCGATTTCTTCCACTTTACTGCGTTGTGCGTAATATATGTCTAATAATGCCCTGTCAAGATATTGTTGCCATACGAAATCTGATTTTTCAGAACATTTATCAAGTGCGTCTTTGGCGAATTTTTTCGTTTTGTTTTCAAAAAATTGAACGAAAGTTCTGTTGTTTGATAATGTAGATAATTTTTGATCTTTGATGTTTTCGGTATTCTTAAATGTTAACAAATTTCTTAATTCATAGAAATTAGAAACGCCGGTCAAAGGTGCGCCTGTTGTGACATCAATAAATTGTCCGTAATCAAGGCATTTATGATAATTCGCACCACAAACTTCTTCGCTTTGAACTGCCTTTTCAACATTTACAACGCAGACGTCAATTTCATCAGAATTGTGTTTTTGTCTGTTTTCAACACGTGCCAAATCAAGCATAGCACTGCCCTGGTGTGTGGAAGATTTTAATGTTTTCTTTTGGGTTTCTAATGCTTTGCTGACCGTGTTGCAATCTTGTTCAATAGCCATTAAATAAGCATTAGTTGCACGTTGTAATGATGCGTTGGAACAATCTTCTTTGACAGCATTTCTACATTTTGGGAAAACTGCTTTGTAAAGAGTAGTTCCGTTATAAGAAGCGATCAATTGACCCGAGTCCTCCATTCCAAAAGCATTTGACATATCAGACGACATATTGACACTATTAAGGTCTTTGTATTTTCCGCCTACCTCTGATTTTTCGCCATTAATAGCGTTCATAATTGCTTGTAATAATTGTTTCGAAGCAGATTTATCTTCGGTCAAAGCATCTTCGCCTTCGGATGCGGTTTTCATCGCCAATGCTTGTTCGCGGGTCATACTAACAACATCTAAATTTTCAGAAAATTCAGTTAATTGTTCGCTGGCCTTTTGGTATGTTTCAGATATATTTTGAAAATCATAAATTCTGTCGCTACAAGAACAACGTCTGTATTTGTCGTTTTTGAATACGCAAAATTGATCCATGCATGTAAATAAAGCGGTTTTGCATTGTTCGTAAGCGCTTCCTGCTTTTGTTTCTGATGTCAAAGAATTTGCTGTTACCACCTGATTTGTTGCTGCTGCACGTGCAGTTGTAAATCTGGTTGTTTTTGTCGTTGTAGGTGTTCTTGTTGCAATTTTGCGGTTGCTGTTATTTGACAATACGCTTACAGGTTTTGCGTTTCTTGCTGATACTGATGGCTTAATTGCAGTACGTGAAGTTTTTGTTTTTTGTGTTGTTTTTGAAGATGTTGAATTGTTCGAATTACCACGAGATGGCGAATTTGCAGTGCGTACAGCCCCGTCTGCATTTAATATGCCAATCAATCCCACCAATATAAAAGTTAAAAATTTCTTCATCTCTAAAGAGATAATAGCAAAAATATGAAATATAGAGCAAGTAAAATAACATAAAAAAATATGTATTTTTTATAAAAATTTTCATTTTTCTTGTTGCAAAATGTTTTTATATAAGTTATCATTCATCGTGCTTTTTAAAGGGCATATGGCGGAATTGGTAGACGCGCTAGTTTCAGGTACTAGTGGTAGTTAATACCTTGGAAGTTCGAGTCTTCTTGTGCCCACCATATGTTTAAAAAGAGTTGTATGGGGTTGTAGCTCAGTTGGTAGAGCGCTGCGTTCGCAATGCAGAGGTCGTGAGTTCGAATCTCATCAGCTCCACCAAAAATGGTTTTTGAAAAGCATTGGTCCTTGGGGATATGGCGGAATGGTAG
>JAFZIM010000060.1 GCA_017554365.1 Alphaproteobacteria bacterium
ACACTAGCATTTGATAACATACTAATCTCGATATTTTTTATACCAGATTCACCAAATCCAGAAGTTAATATTGATACCGCCTTTGCTTTTTTTTCTTTAAACCGTGTATCAAATTTTCTCTTTAAATTATCAATCGGATAATATTGAGCACAAAATTTAACTGCTTGATAATCATTAGAAATTATGAAACCGTACGCTTTTAATGCTTGTAAAAACAACTCTCTGTTTTGTTGAATATATTTTTGGTTTGCAGAAGACATGTGTGGCATAGTTAAGTCTTTTAATTGTTTTGCAGAAGCAGATACATTATTTATTTTATATTGCTGTCGTTCACCTGTTTGCTTATCATCTACATTTACAATGAAGTTATCACCACTAGAAATACCAGTATATTTTTTATAATCAGTATCTGTAGAATAATTTATATTATTAGAATATTTTTTTGTTTGATAATTAATGTTTGTAGGATAGTTTTTTATATTTTCTGAACTTCTGGAATACACTGTTATTATAGTGATAAAAACAAAAAACACAACCCACCAAATTTTATTACCAATGTCATTTTGATTCTTTTTCTTTACCATGCTTACCTCCCATACTTATAACAACATCATATCAAATCAAAAAAGTATAAAAACTATTTTTTCCATGTGTTGAATTATACCAAATTCTAGGAATACCTGCAATCTTTAATCAATTATTTTACAATCACAGTAAAATAAAGTCATTTAAAACGATTCAGATGCATAAAAGGATAAAATATGGAAACATTTTTAGGTTATGTAATAGCGGTGATTTTTGTGACTATTATTTTAACAATAAAAGACTGGTTTGTTGCTAAAAATTCGAATAATGAAACCAAAAATAATGGTAAAGACAAGAAAAAGCATCGTCAAACATTAAAAAAAGTTAAATAATCAGACAAAAAACTGTGTGCTTTTATTGAAAAATGTATTAAATTTATAAAAGTGCCAAGCAAAGTGTCCGGCAATTTAGTGTTTTTATATCAAAAAGTGTCAATCAAAGGGCATTTTTTGGCGGGAAACAGCCATTGGTGATAATCCGTGCGCTCCAACCAAAAATTCAACCGGCTTTTGCCGGTTTAATTTTTGGCTCGAAGGGGCGCACGGATACGCCAGAGCGAAGCGCATGGCGAATACGCAGATGAACAATTAGCAACCGTGCAAAAACGGATATTTTTAATAGAGTTTTTGCCCCTACGGTTGATTATTGTTTATCAAGGTCTCGTGCGCATTCCAGAGAACTAAAATAAATTCTATTGACCTCGCTTTCTATAAAGTTCTATGATTAAAGGTGTAGGAAAACAATCTTTAACAAAAAGGATTCAATATGAAAAAATTAGTTTTGGTAAGTTTGTGTTGCGTAATGGGTACAATGTCCACTGCAAATGCCAGTTGGTTCAGCAATTTATTCAAAAAAGATGCAGAACCACAAACATTAAGCGAAGCATGTAATACCGATGAAATCACCGCCATCTGTCCTGATGTTGCATTGGGTGACCAAACTTTGGCTGGATGCCTGTCTGATAATATAAAATCTTTGTCAAAAAAATGCGCAAAATATGTTAAAAAATCTATCAAGGAAAACAAAGAATTGATTTTGGCGCAAAAAGATGATGCAACAACTGCGACAAATGAACAGGTCAAGACAATGAAAGCCGCTGTTGCAGAAAAAAAGGCGGCCGTAAAAACAAATGCCAAAGTGGCTGGAAAAGAATTCAAAGATGCGGCAAAAACCGTTAAAACAACTGCAATAGAAACGGGTAAATCTGTTAAAGAAATTGTTGCAGAATAAAAAACGCGGGCAATCAGACATAATTGTTTTACTATCGCACTTTTGTCATCTGCAAGTAAACAGTCTGAATCTTGTCCACACACTACAATTAAAAATTAAACCGCCTCTTACGGGTGGTTTAATTTTAGGTTGTGCACGATCAAAACGAAGCTAATATTTAATCTATCAACGGTTGCCATATTTTTATAATATCGTCATAGTTTGACATAAGGTCTATTTTCTTTATGGTTTCTTCTATAAATTTCTGTTGGTCCTTTGACCAGCCGATATTTCGAATACCACCAAACCAATCAATAGTCGTATAAAACTTAGTATCTTTCAATATATGGTTTTGTTCGAAATTCGCAGATTCCCAATCGCAAACCATTTCTATTAATGTTATTGGGGTAATTTCAGAGAGTTCTTTATAATGTTCTATATGGTGTAAATTATTTTTATGGTGTTCCTGGCAAGCGTACCGAAATGCATCTTGTTGGGCCGGCAAAATAATTCACACAATCTATATGGCACTATGTACGTTTGTGATGAAAATCAATTATCGTTTCAACAGGTATATGCATAGAGATAAGTATATCATCAATTTTTATATAAAAAACATTAAAATGGCATAAATGCCTATATTGCAAAATTATCGCGACACCCACTAATTGACTAATAATATATCTCTATAGGAACATTGTGTCCCGAACAAAAATCTATAAAGAAATTAACAAATGCACACACCTTTGGCGATTCTGCTATTTCAGTTCTGCAAATACAGCGCATTTCTGTTTCGTATTTGAAATCTAAACCATCCAAACAAACAAGATTTTTACTGCTTTCTTCAAACCATTGCGGGAAAACAGTAATCCCATCACCATCGTTAACAAGACGATATAACAAAGCCAATGAATCTGATGTAGTATTCAAATGTTTTGCATGTTTCATAATATTCTGGAACTCTGGTAAAGCCATATAACGATTAAGCATACACAAATCATGATTTTCCAATAGGTCACTCATATTTTGTGGGACACCATGTGCAGATAAATATTTTTTGCTGGCATAAAATTTTTTGTGCGCTTTGAATTTAAATAAAACATTTCCACGAATATTTGAATGTACTTTCGAATTAACAATTAAAATGTCAGTATCCGATATATCAGGATTCTTTTTCATCAATAATTCCAAACGAATTTTTGGGTATTTAGCGTAAAATTCGGATAAATCTTTCAGCATAAAACTGCCAAACAGACCCTCTTCTGTCCAAACCGACATAGAACCAGATAATGCATCAATATCCACAAAATTTCCTGAAATTTTATTAAGTAATTCTTCTATCGCACATATATCATTGTATATAATCTGAGCAGAATTCGTTGGCAAACTTCCGTCAAATCCCCTGTTGATAAGTTTAGTATGAAATCGATCTTCCAAATTCTTAATCAGTTGAGACAGATTAGAATTCTTGATACCGTTTTCCCCGGCGGCGACTTGTATACTACCCTTATCAACAACCTCTTTCAAGGCTAACAATTCTTTTAATAAAATTAGCTTCGTCTTTAATGTTGACATACTTCTATCTTATACAGATAAATGTCTTTGTAAATAAAAATATTTAATCGTAATAAATACATTTCATAAAGTCCTCTATGGTTTTACCTGTAGAATTTAATATTTTTGCAATGCTATTTGTCGAAGGCCATCTTGGTTGCCCGTATTTTGACCACCGTTTACTTTTGTTGAATGTTGTTGCGTCCAATCCTGAAGATTTTGCTAATCCAGAACAGGACATCTTATGTTGAAACGCGAAATTATCAATTGCCTTCCAAATATCTTGATGTGTCATAGTAAACTCCTTTGTTTTGTTGCCACGATATTTATTATATATGTTCCTAGGAAATTTGGTTTGCCCCATTTTTAGATATCGGATATCTAAAAACGGGCACAAATGCAGATTTTACAAGTGTCAAAATACATTAAACCTGCTGATTTTCTGTTTTTTTACTCTGTTTCAATAAAAAAAACTTATTAAATATTAGGATTTTTATCTTTCAGAAATCAAATGATAACCGCACATTAATATAAATCCAGGTTCGCTAATAATAAAAAACCGATTCGCCATTTATGATGCTTTTTGCCTTACAAAAACTTGACAAAATACTTTTTTTGTTGTATTTACAGGTAGGTAAAAAAAGAGTAAAAACCATGTTTATACAAGATTATGATTTTAGATACAATCAATTTTCGTTCCATGCAACGACATTGATAGACTATATAGATGATGCAATCTATTTCAAAAATAACTGCCAAAATGAGTATGACGAATACAGTCACTCCCTCAATGTTGTTGAAAGCATTGTTTCTTGTATTATATCAAATGATTTTGATTTCAAGCCGAACAACAAAGAAATCTTCAAATCTTTATATATTATGTTGCGCGATTGTTGCCACGAAAACGGTAAATATTCTGATAACGCACGTCTTGCGCTGCGTAAAATATGTGAACATTGTGGTTTTGCCGAAAACGCGATAGAGCTGGTCGACAAAGAACCAATTGGACTTTTTGGAAAGATATCCAAAAAAATTAGTAGTTGGTTCGGCAAAAAAAATACAAAAGATCCTGTTGAAGATGTAATTGACCAAATGTTTGCCGCAAAAGAACAGTCAAAATCTGATTCCCAACCAAAAACTGTTGTTGCGGTTCCTGTTAAAACTGTTGCAGAAAATACTGTAAAAGAACAATCAGAACCAGTAAAAACAGCATCAGTCCAGACACCTGTCGCGAAAGAACAGCCTAAGTCTGATTCCCAACCAAAAACTGTTGTTGCGATTCCTGTTAAAACTGTTGCAAAGAATACCGTAAAAAAACAACAGCATCTGGTTAAAACGGTACGTCCTATAAAATCCGCACGAAAAAAACGTTCTAAGGTTGGTTTTCACACCAAAACAATTGTCGCGACACCTGTAAAATCGGTTGCAAGAAAAATTGTAAAGAAACAAACATTGCCAGTCAAAATCGCACCTGTTCAGTTATCTGCATACAAAGAACAGCCAAAGTCTGACTTTCAATCAAAACCTGTAAGCAATCATACATACACAAAGATTTTCAAGTTTAAACTGCCAAAAGTTAACTATACTAAACCATCTAAACGTTCAATGTTTGCGGCGGTAATTACTGGCGGGATACTCATTGGGGCGATGTTGTTCGGTGGCGGGAACAAAAAGAATAACAGTGCAAACATAAATGAAAAATCTGTCACAGAACTTAAATCTGTGACCCCAATGTCAACGGCACATTATAAATCTGTCACAACATATAACTTGGTTGACAGTGTGAAAACGCAACAAAACAAGTACAAACCCGCAACGGACAGCGTTTCTGTTAAATTGACGGCAGCAAGTCGCAGCGCCCTTGATATCTTGATGGGCACAGAAAAAGCGCAAAAATTATGCGATGAAGTTCGCGCTAAATTTGATGCTGGCATATTCCAATTACCCGAAGGCATGTCCATAGAACGCGTAGCACACGCAATGCAGATGAGTCGTGTCTACGAAGGTCACAGTGTAATTTTGGATGCGTTGAATTCAGATGTAAAATTGACTGACGCTCAACAAAAAGCATTTAATGACCATATCGCGAGCATTGGTGATTTGGGTGTCAAATTGCAAAAACGTATGGCTGCAAAGCACAAGTTGTCCCATTACAGCCGTTATGACAATGCGAAAAAATCATTACGCGCAGAACACATAAAAAATCTGAAGCAATTAAAACAAGCAAAAAAGCAAATGCAACAAAATCAAAGATAAGAAAACACCGGCAAATGCCGGTGTTTTTTGCACTGATTTTACTTTTATGGTATAATTTTGCAATATGTTAAACCAATTTCGCAACCATCACTTGAAAAAGTTAATTTAGAAGGCTAGAATATATTCCATCTTGGCCCCATCGTCTAACGGTTAGGACACCAGATTCTCATTCTGACAATATGGGTTCGATTCCCATTGGGGCTGCCAGAAATAAAACACCGGTGCCTGCCGGTGTTTTCCTTTTAGAAATTATATCGCAAGCCAATATTTGGACCAAACCCAAGCATTTTTGGTTTTGCGATATAATCAA
>JAFZIM010000061.1 GCA_017554365.1 Alphaproteobacteria bacterium
CTGCGCGTCCAACCTGCGGAACGACGGCCCGGGTGACCTCGCGTTCCGTGCTGCGGTGTTCGGTTCGCTTGGCGCCTCGCCGGCGATGTGTGAAGCGAACACAATTACAATTAATTGGACCGACGCATCTTCTGCTGATATATCAGCGAATAACGCCGGCGTGGCAACATACGGCGAAGACGTCAGAACCCCAGTCAAAGCCACAACCAAACCAGGACAAAGATTTAAGGGTTGGCGTTTTGTCGCCCCAACATCTGTGTCCGTGGGACAATAACGCGTTAAAAAGCCTGAGCCATTTTGATGGCTCAGGCCGGAATGCGTCAGACACGGCGTCGCCGTGTCTGAAAAAATCAGAGTTTTTGATTATTAAACATAATAATCAAGGGCTTGGGATAAAAACAAGGCCAAGGAATTAACGCAATTGCGGTTGCGTTAAGAAAAGCGATGGTGTGAACCTTCACTTTTGTTCCTGAAATCCCTGCTGCGACAAGCAGTAGGGAAATTTTCCTCCTTTTCGATTAGGTGGAATTTTAAAAGAGTCTTTAATTATTGCAAAATTGTAATAATCAAAGACTTGAAACAAATATGGTCTTTGGGTTTCCCAATCGAAAGTTGGGAATAAAGGTTGCATTGCCGCATATCCAGTTGGACGTGTTGCTTTCGGTGCCTTGTCGGGTCCTTGGGTGTTCAACAACGACAACGACGACGCTGACAATTGCGCGAACAATTGCGCGAACAACTGCGCGAACAACCTGCAGAACGACGACCCGAATAACCTCGCGTTCCGTGCTGCGGTGTTCGGTTCGCTTGGCTCCTGGTGGACAAAAAGTTTTGCTAACCTGCGGGACAAAGTGTACATACACTTTTCAGATGTGAAAGAGCCATCTGTTTTAGAAATTGTGCCGTTTTGTTACTAAGGCGGGGCGATGTGACCTGTTCGAATGTGATGAAAAAATCACATTCTTACAAATACATTAAGCAGGGAACATCTGGGTTGGTAACCTTTTCTGGCGAAGACCCTGGGTGTTCAATTTAATAAACCTGCAACGAGATTAAAATTCTCATCCATACGGATGCGAAATTTAAAAGCGGTGTAAAATTAAACAAATTTCCCTTGTATGCAGGGAAATACAGAGTGACGTAGGGTCCCCACACAACAAAGTTTTTGTCCCCTACGTTTGCTCTGTTCTAAGATGCATTTCTAGGAATCAATAATAGAAAGAGAATAAAACATGACAATCGATGATATTAAAAAACTTGATGTAGATAATATTGAAAGTTTTTCTGTGTTTGCTCGTGATAAATTGCCTATGCCAGGCAAGAAAAAACGTATAGATGAAATACTTGAAAAAGTTATTTCTGTCGTTGATTTTAGAATTATGAAATCTAGTAAACGCGAAAATACTGAATGTCTGCAAATTCAATTCGTATTAGACAAAGAAGTTTATGTCGTTTTTACTGGTAGTGTTGTTCTTATTGACCAAATTCAATCTGTTAAAGATAAATTGCCTTTTAATGCAAAAATAGTCAAAATAGATAAATATTATTCTTTCTCGTAATCTTTTTATGAAAACTTATAAACATCTTTGGGATAAATTTATTTCTATGGAAAATCTTGAATTAGCCGCTAAAAAAGCGGTTAAATCCAAGAAATCAAAATGGTCTACCAAGGTTTTTGAAAAAAATAAAAAACAATATCTAATTAAATTACAACAAATGTTGATTGATGGTTCTTTTAACACTTCGCCTTATCGTATAAGAAAAATTTATGAACCAAAAGAAAGACTGATTTATATTTTACCTTTGTATCCCGACCATATTGTGCATCATGCTTTGATAAATATTCTTGGACCAATCTGGCAAAGCAGTTTTATTCGTGATTCTTATGCATGCATCCCAGGTAAAGGTTTACACAAAGCTTCAAATACAATAATGTGTTTCATTCGCAGAAATAAATATGTTTTACAATGTGATATTCGTAAATTCTATCCGTCTATAAATCACAAAATCGTTTTTAATATCATAAAGAAAAAAATTGCTGATAAAAAATTACTAAATGTTTTACATAATATTATTTGGTCGTGTGGTGGAGAAACAAATTTGCCTATTGGAAATTTGACAAGTCAATGGTTGGGTAATGTTTATCTTAATGAAATGGACCATTTTATCAAAGAACAATTACACTGCGAAGATTATATCCGGTATTGTGATGATTTTTGTTTGTTCAGTAATGATAAAAATATTTTACATGAATATAAAAAGAAAATTAAAATCTTTATCCAAGATAAATTAAAACTGACATTTTCTAAATCGTGTGTTTATCCTGTGTCGCGTGGAATCGCCTTTATCGGTTATCGACATTTTAAAAATTTTATTATGTTGCGTAAATATGGTGCTAAAAAAATGCGTAAACGTATTTTTAATATCGCAGTTTATAACGATTATTCTGAATTAGCTGTCGGACAATTGGCATCATATCGCGGTTGGGCGAAATGGTGCTGTTCTTATAATTTCATAATAGATATATGTAAAAAAGTATTTCTTATATCACAATCATCTGCACTTTTTATCTATAATAAAATATTTAAAATCTAAGATATCGTTCCTACGGACATAATGATTCGTATTTATTATAATATCTGTGTTCTTTCCAAAGGACTTTTAAAAAAAACTTAACCACAGGAGAAAAAAATGGGTGCTTTGACACATTATGTATTAAAACCATTGTCTTTGATTGGTGCTTTGAACTGGGGACTGGTCGGATTTTTCCAATTTGATTTGGTTGCTTGGTTGTTTGGGCCAATGACAATGTTATCCCGTTTTGTATATGCTGTTATTGGTGTCGCTGCTTTAATCTGGTTATTTATCTGGATTTTCGGTGATAAATCAGCATGTGCTTGTTATCGGGAACATCACAATAAATAAGAAAAAACTTTTTTACCTTTATATCTTAATAATAAAAGAATGTCCCGCATCGGACATTCTTTTTGCTTTTTGCTTTTTTTATGTTAAAATTATATCAGCGAAAGCAGAGAAGAGAGAATACTATATATGGGGTGATGGCTTTCGCGTGATAACACAAATTTTTTTGTTTGGGTCGTCCCATCATCCCATGTTTTTTTACACTTTTTTTACACTTTTTTTACGCTTTTTTTTAATCATAAAAAATAATTTCGCCTATATTCAATGAGATATGGAATAAAAATCAATATATAGATTTATTTTTTGAAAAAAATTACTATATTTTGATTTTTTTGCGTTTACGAATCGTTTTTTTGGTGTTTTTTATACAAAAATAAATACAAAAAATCATTTAGTATGAAAAACGCACCGAATCGGTGTTATGAAAATCGTCCCAAAACCGCAGAAAACAGGGCTTATAAAAAAGCAAGCGAAAAAATGTAAAAAAAAATTTTTTTTATAATGAGATTTTATTCGAAATTCAGTATATTGTGTCTAAAGGAACCAAAAATATACTATATATAGTAAAAAGAGTCGAAAAAAGGGAAAATTATGGCTACTGACAAAAACGAAGTTAAGATTCAGGTTATTTCAACATTAACATGTTCGTTGGAATCTATTAAAAAACGTTCCGGCGAAATTGTCGCTTTTGATGCAAAAAAGATTTATGAAGCAATTAAAAAGGCAGTTGCCGTCACTCATGAAATTTCAGATGCTGATATTGTAAAGATTACTCAAGATGTTTTGAAAAGATTAGATAAAGAATATTCTGGCAAAATACCAAGCGTTGAAAATATTCAAGATGCTGTCGTTCAAACTTTGATGGACGAACATGCTTATAAAACAGCAGAATCTTATATTATATATCGTCAAAAAAGAACTGAAATCCGTGAATCTATGGTCGATGCAGTAGAAGTTATTGATGGCTATGTTTCCGAAGCCGATTGGCGCGTCAAAGAGAATGCTAATATCGGTTATTCTATCGGTGGTTTGATTTTAAGAACCAGTGAACGCGTCACTGCTGAATATTGGTTAAGCATTTATCCAAAAGAAATCGCAGACGCACACAAAGCCGCTGCTATACATATTCACGATTTAGGTTGGTTGACTGGTTATTGTGCCGGTTGGTCTTTGCGTGAATTGTTATACGAAGGTTTCAATGGTGTTCCAGGTTATTTACAATGTGAACCTGCTAAACACATGGCAACTGCTGTATCCCACATGGTGAATTTCCTTGGCACTTTGCAGAACGAATTTGCAGGCGCTCAGGCATTTTCTTCTGTGGATACTTATTTGGCACCTTATGTAAGATTGGATAAATTGTCTTATGCTGATGTTAAAAACGCAATGCAGACATTGATATTTAATTGTGCTGTGCCTTGCCGTTGGGGAACACAAACACCATTTATTAACTTTACTTTCGATTGGACTTGCCCAAAAGATTTGCGCGATCAAAGACCTTTCGTTGGTAAAAAGCAGGTTGATTTTACATACGGCGATTTGCAACCTGAAATGGATACAATCAACAAAGCTTTCTTGGAAGTTATGACCGAAGGTGATGCACATGGCCGTCCTTTCACATTCCCAATTCCAACATATAATATTACAGACGATTTCCCTTGGGAACATCCAAATGTAAAACCTTTGTTCGATTTGGCTGCTAAATATGGTATTCCAAATTTCCAGAATTTCTTGAATTCAGATTTGAACCCAACAGACGTTCGTTCTATGTGTTGCAGATTGCGTTTGGACGTTCGTGAATTGTTAAAACGTGGTGGCGGTTTGTTTGGTTCTGCTGAAAAAACAGGTTCTATCGGTGTTATCACTATCAATTTGGCTCGTTTGGGCTATACTCACAAAGGCGACCGCGAAGGTTTATTCCGTGAATTAAAACGTTTACTTGATTTGGGTCGCGATGCTTTGGAAATCAAACGTAAGATTATTACAAAGAATATGGAACGTGGACTTTATCCATTTACAAGACGTTATTTGGGTAATTGGAATCACCACTTTTCAACTATCGGTGTGAATGGTGCTAATGAAATGGTTTTGAATTTCACAGGTGGCACAGATAACATCGCAACCGTATTTGGTAAAAATTTGGTCTTGGAAGTAATGGATTTCATCAGAACTAATTTGGCTGACTTCCAAGAATCTACTGGCAATTTGTATAATTTGGAAGCAACCCCAGCAGAAGGATGTTCTTATCGTTTTGCAAAAACTGATAAGAAAAATTTCCCAGATATTATTACTGCTGGAACAAACGATGCACCATATTACACAAACTCTACACAATTACCTGTGAATTTCACTGACGACCCATTCGTCGCATTGGAACATCAGGAAGAATTGCAACGCAAATATACAGGTGGAACAATGTTGCATTTGTATATGGGCGAACCTGTATCTTCTGGCGAAGCTGCAGAAAAAATTGTAAGGACTATATTTGAAAACTACAAAGTGCCTTATATGACTTTGACACCAACATTTTCAATTTGTCCAAAACATGGCTATTTACCGGGAAGACACGATTTCTGTCCTAAATGTGATGCAGAAATTGCTGCTAACCATAACGAAAACAATAATCAGTAAAAGGGAAATAAAGGAGATAAAAATGACAAACCCAAAACAAGAAAGAACACCATGCGAAGTATTTTCACGCTCTATGGGATTTATAAGACCAGTTAAAAATTTTAATATCGGTAAATATTCCGAATTCTGTGAAAGAAAAACTTTTACTGAAGCAAATTCTTTGACAACCGGTGAACGTCATAGCGAATTGATGAAGAAAGCGGCCTAAGATATGAAGCAAATACAAATCGGCGGCTTGGTTTCCTTTACAACTATTGATTATCCTGGGAAACTGGCCGCTGTTTTATTCCTTGTTGGTTGTCCGTTAAATTGTGCGTATTGTTCAAATGCACATCTGATTCCTGTGGGCGAAGGCGAATATGACCCTGAAAAAGTTTTCGATTTTTTGAAAAATCGTGTCGGAAAATTAGAAGGTGTCGTCTTTTCAGGCGGTGAAGCATTGATGCAGGCAGATACAACGATTGAATATATGAAACGTGTGAAAGAACTCGGGTTTTCAATCGGTTTGCATACCAACGGATTTTATCCTGAATTGTTAAAGAAAGTCGCTGATGTTGTTGATTGGATTGGCCTTGATTTCAAAGCAACCAAAGACAGATATAAAGATTTAACCGGCATAGATGTCGCGTATGACAGAATGATTGAATCTTTGAAATATTGGATATCAACAGGTCGTGGATTAGAAGTTCGCACAACTTGCGACCCAAGATATGTCAGCAAAGATAATTTATTGGAAATCGCAAAAATCGCTTCAGATATAGGCGCAAAGAATTTTGCAGTTCAAAAATATACGCCTTATCATGAATGTGAATGCCATGCGACAACTGACGAAGAAAGAAATCAGTTCTTTGACGATGCTGATTTAAAAGAAAAAATAGAATCTTTGTTCGAGAAAGTTATTTGGCGAAATTCATAAAACCGCCCGAAAGGGCGTTTTTTTATTTTTATAAAATTTTACATATAATACTTGACAATTTTTATTTTTGTATTATATTTTTAGTATCAAAAACAAAAAAAGAGGTATTATTATGGGAAAAACTTATTCTGAAAATTATGCAGAACAAGACAGAATTTGTACTGAAAACAAGGCAATTGTTGAATTCTTCCTTAGAAGTTTTAGGGAAAATCATCCTGAACTTGAATTGGGTACACGTTTTTATACAGATGTGACCGTTATAGTCGGCCCAAATGCTCAAGAAGGTTATAAATATCTTACTGAAAAACGTCCTGATTTGTATGAACGTTATAAAAAAGATGAATTGAGTGTTTATAATATTAAATGGGCTGGGGTAACATTTGTCATAGAACACAAGAAAATGTTTTTTGATGATGGCAAATTCTATATTAATCCTATGGATATACCTGTATCTGCAATAATGATATGTGAAGGCAAAGAATTTGCAGTTCCAGTAGAAATAGCGTCTGCTGTTGTTAAATTATACGGCGCCCAAGAATATCGCAGTGCTATTTATTGCGCACATCAGGCACAAATGGAACGTATGACAAAAATAAATAATTAATAATAAAAAACACCCACGATTGTGGGTGTTTTTTTTGAATTTAATTTATGTATAAATAAAAGAATACACACCGCGATGGGTGTGTATTCTTTTATTTCTGGTGGCTCTGATCGGAATCGAACCGATACTCTTATTCAGAACTTGATTTTGAGTCAAGCGCGTCTACCAGTTCCGCCACAGAGCCAGAACCATTTACAACCACTTATTTAGCGGCTGCTTTTTTCGCTTCTACCTTTTTAACCAATCTTGCACTGCGTGTTGGTTTATGAACAGGTTTTTTAGCAGGTTTTTCTGCTTTGCCGTTCTTTTTTTCAATGGCTTTTTTAATTGCAGCCATTTCAGGTGTCAAACGAGAAACAGGTTTTGCCATTACATAGGCGTCCAATCCACCATGCTTTGTTAATGTACGCAATCCAGCTGTAGAAATACGCAAGCTAAAATCACGATTCAAAACATCGCTGTGAAATGATAATTTTTGTAAATTTGGCAAGAATGTACGTTTTGTATGACGCATAGAATGCGATACATTCATTCCAACCATTGTCTTTTTTCCAGTTACTTTACATACACGTGGCATATTTAAATCCTTTAATTACTGGGCTATAATTTATAATATAATTTGACAAAAGTCAAGTAATGTTTTTGTTTTTTTTATTTCTTTTTAATATATAGGTTTATTGTCCAATATCTTGAATTTTCATTTTTTGTAATTATATATTCATCAGAAATAAAAAGAGGTGTAATAATGAATCCTGATGAAGTACAAGAAACACCACAACAGGCCATTGAAAAATACACAACTGATTTCACAAAATTGGCTGCTGATGGTAAATTAGACCCGGTAATAGGGCGTGAAGACGAAGTTCGCAGAACTATTCAGGTTTTATCTCGCAGAACAAAAAATAATCCTGTGTTGATTGGTAATCCTGGGGTTGGTAAAACTGCGATTGTCGAAGGTTTAGCACAACGAATTGTTAATGGTGATATGCCTGAAAATTTATTGAATAAAAAATTATTGTCTTTGGATATGGGCGCGATAATGGCTGGTGCGGTTTATCGTGGTCAATTCGAAGGTCGTATCAAAGCCGTATTAAAAGCGGTCAAAGAATCAAACGGACAAATTATTTTATTCATTGATGAATTGCATACTATGGTTGGGGCTGGAAAAACAGAAGGTTCAAACCTTGATGCAGGCAATTTATTGAAACCTATGTTGGCACGTGGTGAATTGCATTGTGTTGGTGCAACCACATTAGATGAATATAGACAATATATTGAAAAAGACCCTGCATTGGCACGTCGTTTTCAACCTGTGTATGTTGATGAACCAGGTATCGAAGAATCTATATCTATATTGCGTGGATTAAAAGATAAATACGAAGGACATCATGGTGTTCGTATTGCTGATGCTGCGCTGGTTGCGGCTGTTAAATTATCTAATCGTTATATAACAGACAGATTTTTGCCTGATCAAGCAATTGATTTGATTGAGGAAGCCGCTGCACGTGTTCGTATTGAAATTGCATCTAAACCTGAAAAGTTAGATGAATTAGACAGACATTTAATGCAATTAAAAATCGAACAGCAAGCATTAAAGAAAGAAAAAGACGAAGAATCAAAAAAACGTTTAATTGATTTGGAAACTTTGATTGCGAAAATGGAACAAGAATCTAATGAAATGACAATACAATGGCATGACGAACAAAAGAAAATGAAATCTTTGTCTGATTCCATGGCTGCGCTTGATTCTGCAAGGGCAGAGGTTGCAACCGCTATGCGTAATGGCGATTATGAAAAAGCATCTGCATTACAATATGGAAAGATTCCTGAATTAGAAGAACAGATTAAAAAGCAAAACACAGAATCCAAAGAATATAAAACCGTATTGCCAGAACATATTGCTGCGGTTATAAGTAAATGGACTGGGGTTCCTGCGGATAAATTGTCGATGGAAGAACAATCAAAATTGTTGAATATCGAAGACGAATTGCGTAAACGTGTTGTCGGTCAAGACCATGCTTTGTCTGTGGTTGCGCGTGCTATAAGACGTGCAAGGGCCGGGTTATCAGACCCACGCAGACCATCGGGTTCATTTATGTTTTTGGGGCCAACCGGTGTTGGTAAAACAGAAGTTGCCAAAGCATTGGCTGAATATTTATTCAACGATGATACAGCAATGACAAGAATTGATATGTCTGAATATATGGAACCACATTCAGTTGCGCGTTTAATCGGCGCACCTCCGGGATATGTGGGATATGAATCAGGTGGCGAATTAACAGAATCTGTGCGTCGTCGTCCATATCAGGTTTTATTGTTTGATGAAATTGAAAAAGCACATCCTGATGTGTTCAATGTATTCTTGCAAATACTTGATGACGGGCGTTTAACAGACGGGCAGGGGCGTGTTGTGAATTTCACAAATACGATTATAATTATGACAAGTAATTTGCCAAGCATAGAAGCGGTCAGAAAACAATTCAGACCTGAATTTATCAACCGAATTGATGAAATCGTATTCTTTAACCAATTGGGTAAAGACATCATGGCAGACATAGTCAAAATTCAGTTAAAAACATTAGAAAAAAGATTGGCTGAAAGACAGATGTCTTTGCATATTACTGACAAAGCAATAAATTGGTTGGGCGACAATGGTTATGATGCAGTATTTGGTGCAAGACCATTGAAACGTTTAATCACAACTGCGGTTGAAGATAAAATTGCTGATTTAATTTTGTCTGGTAAAATAGGCGAAGGTTCAACCATAAACATAGATGTTCATGGCAAAGAATTATTAATTCAGTAATTTTGTGATAAAAATAAAAACGCCCGCAATCGCGGGTGTTTTTTTGTGTAATAAAAAACACTTTTATTAAATTCATATTTTTGATAAAATAGGAATGTCGGAAAGAGTTTTTCCGATGGGGTGTCGAAACCCGGATTAGAGTGCGTCGTGAAAGCAGACGTAAAATGCCTCCAACTTTCATTATGGTTGGAGGGCCGCGATATATTAAAATAAACGGCACAATTTCACTCTAAATTGTTTCGAACCTCCAACCGCCAATTTTATAATTGCGGTTTTTTGTTTTAACCATGGGAACAAAAGGAAAGGAGGAAGACCATGAAACAAAAAATCTTTTTAACCAGTGCACTTGCAATGGGCGTAATCGCACCGGCAATGGCTGAACCAACAAATACAGAAAATTCATTTCCATCAAATGGATTGATGGCAGAAGACACCATATATACAAACGCCGCAACTTCAACAAATATGGCGGGCGTATATGAAAACGAAGTAAACGCGGTTGCAGAATACGAAAACATTTTATATCAAATCGGCGCCGGTCAATATTTACCAGGAAACAGCGAAACCCCAATAGATTGCGATCAAAACGGATATTTTTGCCCTGGGGATAACAATGGTGTTTATTATAGCAGTTCCGCCCAGGGTTTAACCCAATGCCCGTCTGGATATGGTAATTCTGGCAC
>JAFZIM010000062.1 GCA_017554365.1 Alphaproteobacteria bacterium
CACATTGACAAAGCATTCTTTTGTGTTGTATATTAAGCCTATGTTTTCAACAAGAACAAATGTTAATCAAAGGTAAAAAATATGGTAAAAAAAACAAACAACGACTCTTGGATACTATCAGATTTAACGGATAATTTTAAACAACTTCGTAAAGATATGAACGAAAAGGTGTTTGTAATAAAATCTTTGGCACAATTGTATAAAGATTTAGACACCTTGGGTCCAATTACAATCAATGTGGAAAACAAAGAATGTTATTCTTCTTGGTCTGGCACAACATCTGTGTTGCCGGTTCCAATTGATTTCGCCTTGTATGATTATGCTATTAAATTTTTCAATGTAATTGCAAAATTTCAAGATTCTGGTGTATTAGAACAAGCAATTAATAAAAATGTTTTAATTGATAAAAAATCCGTTAACAAATTGGCAGCATTCATAAAAAATTGTGGTCGTTCTGAAAATGGGATGGTTCGTTCTAAACCGGGCAAACGCATCACAGGAAACGATGTTTACTTGGGCGGTGTGTTTGATATACCTACACTTACAATAAATCAACTCAAAGCACTATCGAAACAGAAAAGCTCTCCAAAAAATAATTGGGTTCAATGGGCTGTACAAATACATCAATTACAAAATTTCCTGAAATGTAATATAAGGCAAATAAAGGCGTTGATGTCCCCTATAGTCATAGCAGAACAAGAAGACAACAACGTTTACAAACGTTTCTTTGAAAGGATTGGCACATACAATAAACAACGTTAATTACTACACAAAAACACCGCCATAATGGCGGTGTTTTGATTTTTGGCAGCCCCACTCGGATTTTTTACTCGCCTCCTCGATACGCAATAACAAAAATCTATAAAAACTCGTCATAACAGACCCCGTTTTTATGATTTTTCTAATTGTGTATTCTCGTATTGGTCGTGCGCTTCGCTCCGACCTATCCCGGTTCAAATCCGGGGGGTGAACAAAAATTAAAACCACCCGTTTGGGTGGTTTGAATTTTTGGCAGGGCCATCTGTGCAATTCACGAACAAATATTATCCAAGATTTATTGCGGTTCGGGAAAGATATTAAAATGTTTATCAAATATACAAATAAAAAATAGTTTGAAATTCCTATATGTCTTGATACTATATATTGCATGGAAATATTCATTATTTTTTTAATTTTAGTATTTGTTGGTTTGATAATTAAATCAGCCTATCACAAATCTAGTAATTCAACATTTTGGCCACAAAGATATGATGAAAGATTAGATGAAATAACGTCTGAAGAAAGAGGAACATGGTCTGAAAGAGATTTGATTAGTTCTTTACTAGATTACGGCATTTCTCCAAAAGCAATCTTTCATGATTTGTATATAAAAAATGGTAAATACGGTTTTTCACAAATAGATGTTGTTGTTGCAACAAAAGTCGGTTTAATAGTTTTTGAAGTGAAAGATTATGCTGGATGGATTTTTGGTCGTGCAAAAGATACAAAGTGGACAAAAAGCCTATATGATAAATATCACAACGAAACACATAAATATCGTTTTTATAACCCTGTATTACAAAATGAATCACATATAAAAGTATTACAAAAACAATCAAAACAATTTGCTGATTTGCCTTTCTATTCTGTAATAGTTTTTTATGGCGACAGTGAATTAATAGATATCAATTTTATACCAGATGGAACATTTGTGATAAAACCACATAGATTGAATGACGTATTAGACATTATTTTAGATAATGATGAAGCAGAATATACAGATAAACGTGAAGTAATGAGAATCTTAAAATCTGCCGTCGATAATGGTGCTAATCCAGACACACAAACAGAACACGTTGATAAACTTAAAGATATGTTGGGTAAAGATAGAGTACTGGATTAGTATTGAAAAACAACAAACACAGAAATATAATAGTACTGAAAACAAGGAGAATAATATGGTCAAAAAAACAGAACAATTTGATAATTCATTGGGTGCATGTTTAAAATCATATTGGACAGAATATACCGGATGGGGACGTGCGACACGTTCTGAATATTGGTGGTCTGTTTTATTTTATTCAATATTAGTTCCTACTTTATTAGGAAATAGTAGTTTAGGTCTTTTATGGACATTTGTGACGTTGGTACCAGGTTTTACCGTAGCAGCAAGACGTTGGCACGATATAAATCGTTCTGCATGGAATATGTTATGGATATTTTTACCTGTCATTGGTTGGATCATTAGTATTGTATATTTATGTCAACCAAGCACACCTAAAAATCAGTTCGGCGAACCAAGAATTAAATTGAACTCTGTTAATTCAAACGCACAAAAGAATACAGGATTATATATAGTATTAGGAATTGTTATATGCATTCTCTGTTTCTTTTTACTGATATTTGGTCTTTCACATACAAATACAACATCTGTTGAAACAACAATAATAGAAACAATCGAAAGAAACAAAATAACACTTTTTGACTCTCCTGCTGATTGTGTTTCAAAGGGTTATATTGAAGTAAAAGAAGTACTTGATTCTTCAACTGCTATCGCAAGAACACAATCAGACATTGTAGGTGGCAAAATTTTATACTATGGTAAACATGTTGTCATAACCAATAAGAAAGGAAAAACTTATTATGATGAACAAGAAATAAAAGCACCTAATTGTTTCCGTCAAATTGGGATTTATAAAGACGGCTATCGCACATTACCTGTTGTACAAGCGGAATAACAAAAAACACCCACAACAAATACGAACTAAGAAAAAGGTTAGAATTCTAACCTTTTCTTTTTAATAGTTCGTAAATGTGCAAAACGGCACCTATTTTCGACACCTAATTTACGAACTTGTGAAACGCTTAGAAATCTAATAAAAAATCACCCAAACGGGTGATTCTTGATTTTTGGCAGCCCCACTCGGATTTTTTAC
>JAFZIM010000063.1 GCA_017554365.1 Alphaproteobacteria bacterium
AAATAGTTCTTCGAATTTTATGTTTGTTTGTTCCAATAAGAAGTTGGCGACATAAAATAAAAAACTATTTTAACTAAAAGGACGTGCCATGAAAAAAGCACCACGAATATCTGTTTTAATGCCGGCATATAATTCTGAAAAAACCGTTGCAGAATCAATAGAATCTATATTAAATCAGACATTCAAAGATTTTGAATTTATAATTATAAACGATGGTTCTACTGATAATACTGCAAAAATAGTTAAAGAATATGCCAAAAAAGACAAAAGAATAAAATTTATTGATAACAAGAAAAACCAAGGTCTTGTTCCGGTATTAAATCAAGGTCTTGATTTATGCAGTTGTGAATATATTGCCCGTATGGACAGTGATGATATATCTTTGCCAAAACGTTTTGAAAAACAGATTAAATATATGGATGCGCATCCAGAATGTGGTGTTTTGGGAACTTGGTTTCAATTTTTTGGTAATTCTAAAAGTATTATACAACATCCAAAATTTATAAAAATATTAAATGTATTAGACGGACAATTTGTTGGACATCCAACAGTTATGATGCGTAAATCAGTTATGGATAAATATGGTTTTTATTATGATGCAAATTATAAACATGCAGAAGATTTTGAATTATGGTCCCGTATGGTTTTTGTGACAGAAATTCATAATTTACAAGAAATTTTATTGAAATACAGATGGGCTGATTCAAATATAAGCGTTATTCATGCAACGGAACAAATAGAAGTGTCTGACCGTATCAAGCAAAATATTTTGAATAAATTAACAGATGATCCGGTTAAACAACAATCTATTTTACATAAAGTAAAACCAGGATTTTTGTTGCCAAAATTTGTTGGTCGTATTATTTGTTTGTTTATATTTAAACGCGAAAATCGTCATAATTTTCGCGATAAATATGTAAAGGATTAAATGATGAATTTTTTTAAGAAAATATATGATAAATTTTTTCCTGATCAAGAAGTAATCAGTTTAAATAAAATAAACATAGATGATACGCAATTGCTAAATTGTTTGCATGAACTAGGAATGTTTTCATATATGCCGAACAGTGGTAATATTGGTGATATGTTGATTGCATCTGCGACATTACAATGGTTTGATGCAAACGGTATAAAGTATAAACGGACATCAGAAAACGAAACGCCAGATATATTTGTTTATGGTGGCGGTGGCGCATGGACACGCGATTATATTCAATGGATGGGACCTTTGATGAACAAGATGAAACAAGCAAAAAAAGTTATTATTTTGCCATCGTCTTTTAATGATGTGCCGGAATTTATAAAGATACTGGACGAACGTTTTATAGTCTTTTGTCGAGAAAAGAAATCGTATGATTATCTGAAATCTCAAAAAACCAAGGCGACAATATTATTGGATCATGATATGGCGCTTCGAATGAATCGTGTGCCCGATGGCAAAGAAATTCCAAAAAAATATAGAAAACAATATAAAAAAATGAACAAAGCACTGCAAAAATTACATAAAACCGCAGATTTATTTAGAACAGACGTCGAATCCCATGGTCATTATAAATCAGATTTTGATATTTCTGATGCATTTGGGTGGTTTTCGCCATATGAAAAACGCGAAACAATAGATTTTGCCGCAAGAACAATGTTGAATATGGTTAATAAATTCGACAAAGTCAAAACAGACAGATTACACGTTGGTATTGCATCAATGTTTGTTGGTGCAGATGTCGAATTATATGATAATTCATACGGCAAAATCAGCGGTGTTTATGAAAATTCACTTACTGAATTTGGAAATGTAAGTTTAATGCAAGACGAGGAGTAAAAATATGAAATTGTTTAGCAAGAAAAAATTCCCAAATGGACGACAACATGTTTATTTTTGTGGCATAAAAATCGCAAGTTATAAAATAAAAAATACAATTATCGGAGAAAACAATAAAATATCAATTCCGGATGGTAGCAAAATAAGACTTTCTATATATGGTGATAACAATACTGTAATAGTCGGAAATCACAAATATTATGACAATTTATACATTCGAATAGGAGTTCCTGATTGTTATTGTAATGATTGCACAGTTATTATAGGTGATGATTTTAGTTGTAATGGTGCCACAATGTTGTTATTAGAAGATAATACAAGCGTAAACATAGGTAATGATTGTATGTTTTCTGATCAAATCATGATGTGGTTCAGTGACACCCATACAGTAACGGATTTAAACGGAAAAATTATAAATATTGGTAAAAGTGTAAAGATAGGTAATCATGTTTGGATTGGTTTTGGGGCAACCATATTAAAAAACACAATAATATCAGATAATTGTGTAATTGGTGCAGGTAGCTTGGTTTCTGGTAAATTTGAAAAACCGAATTGTGCTATTGCTGGTAATCCAGCAAAGATAGTAAAAGAAAATATAAATTGGGATAGAAGACGCCCAAAACAATATTTATAAAAACATTAAGAAAGGATATCTAATGTTAAGAAAAATAAAAAATAAAATTCAAAGTTTTTTTATAAAACAATCTTTAAAAAAGAATCCCAAACAGGCAATTGTTATGATTGATGGCGGTATATGTTCCCAAATTCATCAATGGCGTATAGGTGAAGCTTTGCGTGCAAAAGGTGTTGATGTTGAATATGATATTTCATGGTTCAAAGCTTGGGGAAAAGATTGTGATGGTAAATTCGCTAGAAATTTTGATTTGTTGACAGCTTTTCCAAATCTTGAATTCAAGGTCGCCAGCGATGCGAAAATAAAATATTTCCAAAAACATTTTTCTTATACTGAAAAACCGGGTACATCCTTTCTTGATGAAAAAATGCCTAAATATTTTGGATCTTATTATGAATCTTATTGGAAGGATTTGCCTCCTTTTCCTCATCAAATTGATGATTCTTTATTTGATTCGTACAACAAAAATATCGCCAGACAAATAAAGAAAGAACCACATGCAATCGGTATCCATGTTCGTCGTGGAGATATGTCTGTTACTAAACATAATTGGGTTGTATGTCCACCTGAATATTTTGTAAATGCGGTTAAATTTTTTGTAAAGAAATTTTCAAATGCATCTTTTTACTTCTTTTCCGATGAGCCAGATTGGATTCAGGATAATATATTGCCATTATTAAAAGATATTGACAATTCGATACATCTTGTTTCACACAATGGGTCCGACAAGGGCTATATAGATTTGGCATTATTATCATATTGTGAACATTGTGTTGCATCTCAAGGGAATTTAGGTCGGTATGCAAATATGTTGAATCAACATAAAGATAAAATGCTAATTATGGCCAAAGAACCAGGATCAACCGAAATACGGGTATTACATAATTTATCTGATGTTATACCAAATCCAGTTATTAAATAATAAAGGGGCGTTTGCCCCTTCTTTATGCTTTTGGATATTTTTCTTTAATTTCAGTAATTTTTTCTATCCATAAATTTGTATTATTTACTTTGTCCCAATAAATCATATCTAATTGATCGGGAATTGATGGATATTCAGTTAATCTTTTTTCTGCATAAGTTTTTTCTGGTTCCGTTGGCGCATAACCTTTTTCGTACCAATTACCATTCCATGCTTGTTCAACATCCATTTTAACCATACCGATTGATTTATAAAAATCGATATTTGTTCCAATTCCAACAGAACATTCTTTTGTTTCTGTGTTTTCTATTTTTGCATATTTTTTCATATTAAACTCCTTTCTTTGGGATGAAATAAGCAGACCTATTATATCCTGTTGACAAACTGCAAGTTAACACTTCCCCTTTTTGGACGGCAAACATAGCAGCCTGTCTTCCGTTACCAGTTGCAGGCTGATAAATTGAATATATGTTGTTTACATAGGTTGCCAAAGAAGATTGATAAGCAAGATATGCAGATGCTGTATTAGAATACAAAGATAAGAACAAATATCCATCTTTTGGGCATGTATATGTGCCATTAACTGTTGTTGTTATCGCAACTGCAGCGCTGTTATCTGGTTGTGATAGTGCGACAATATTTTCTTTGCCAATCGTGCTTATGTTATCCATATCAGTGCTGGTCTTAGATGTACCAAGTGTCGCAATATCTGTCGTATGTGTGCCGACAGTGGTTGTTAAACTGTTTAATGAATTTGTTAAATTACTTATAGATGTCCCAAGGTTTGTTAGGCTTGTATTTATTGTCGATATATCGCCAAGATTATCTATTTCCGTCACAACCGCATCAATTTGTGTCAGTAATGTTTGTGCGGTTTCTGTATCTGTAAAATCAGAGTAAGTTTGGGCAAAGCCGGCCAGGTCGCTTTTAATATCCTTCAATAATTCAAAGAAATAATTCATATCTTGATTAACTGTTGTTGGATTAAGCGCGACAGTTGGTTGATAATCGATAAGACGATTAAGTTGTATTTTACGTTCTATGGTTACGATGTCTGTCGATTTAGGTGCGCTTGCAAAATGTATATGTCCACCAGTGAATGGAAAATCATAGTTATTTGTTCCTGGAATACAAAAAATACCGTATCCGGTCGCAGCTGTGCCGTTTATTTTGACGACAATATCTGCTTTGGAAAAAAACGGAAATGTAAAATAAAAGTCTTTGTTCCGCCCGTTTCCCATAAATGTGTATTTGTTCATAGTTTATCCTTTTTGTTATAACAAAAAACCGCTGCAATAAATTGCAACGGCAAATAAAAAAACGATGGTGATAACCCATCGAATCTGAGATGCATTATATCATATTTTTGACAAAAAATCAACAAAATGCGTTTTTTGTTTGACACTTAGGATTAAAGATATATAATAGATCTGCTTATCGCGGGATAGAGCAGTCCGGTAGCTCGTCAGGCTCATAACCTGAAGGTCG
>JAFZIM010000064.1 GCA_017554365.1 Alphaproteobacteria bacterium
AAAGGCGGCAACAACAAAACCTGGTCAAAGATTCAAGGGTTGGCGTTTCGTTGCACCGACACCTGTTCAGGTTGGTGAATAAAAAAATTGATATGCGTTCCGGCATATCAATAAAAGAAAGTGTTTTCCTTACTTTCATTTCAAAAAACACCCGTTTCGACGGGTGTTTTTTTCTGCAGTCCATGTCATTGCGAGAACGCACAATCAATAATGAAATTATTGTTGTGTGTTCGTGGCAATCCAGGTAATAAAATTTCGGCGTTAAGCCGACCATAGTATAATAAAGTAGTTCGGTATACCGAACACTTAAAAAAACATCCTGGATCCCCACGTCAACATAACGATAACAACAAAGTTTTTATCGATTATGTTTCCTCGGGATGACAACCTTTGGTTGTTGGTTATAAATAATTAACTGGTTAAAGAATAAAACATATCAATCCATTGTGGATTTACAGATTCTATTAATTCTATTTTTTTCTTTCTGTTCCAAGATTTAATTTGTTTTTCACGCATAATTGCATATTCAGGGTTTTCAAAAACTTCGACATAAACCAGTTTATTAATATTATAACGTGCAGAAAAACTTTTTTTATTCAAATGAATTTTATGTTCGAAAGAACGTCTGGCTATATCGTTTGTTATACCTGTATATAATGTACCATTTTTAGCAGACGCCATAATGTAAACATAATATTTATAAGGTTCGTGATAAGATTTCATTTTTTATTTTTTGAAATGTTTCTTTAATTTTTCGTATGCGGTTGAAATGCGGGTAAATTCTTTGGCTGATTTATCTTTGTTTTTTGATGTGTCAGGATGATGAATTTTCGCCAATTCACGATATTTTTTCGCAATTTCAGTCCATGTTGATGTTATTGGTAAATCTAATTCTTTGAATGCTGAAACAATTTCTGATGGGGTTGATTTCTTTTTTGGCATTTTATCAAAAGCACCACGACCAGATAAAAAATCGTTCAAAAATTTTACATAATCTATTTCTTTTTGATTTGCCTGTTCTATGTCTTTTTCTGCATAGCCAAATGTTTCGCGTTCCCATTCTGTGTTTATTTCTTCGGGTGTCATGTTGGCATAATAATTCCAATTTTTATTGTATTCAGCAGCGTGTTCCTGACAAAACCACCAATAATCTTTTAATTCGCGTGTTTTTGGGGCGCGACATGTTCCTGCTTTGGTACAACCCGGATGATCACATTTTTTTATCATTATTATAAATCCTTTATTTTATTATGTGCCAAAGGATGCGCGGTTTCAATTGTATCACGCAATTTTTCAGGCATTACATGTGTATATATTTGTGTCGTCGAAATATCTTCGTGTCCCAACATTGTTTGTATGATTCTTAAATTTGCACCGCCAGCCAATAAATGCGAAGCAAAAGAATGACGTAAAACGTGTGGGCTTACCCTGTGTGGGTCTATGCCCGCAAGGACCGCACATTTTTTTAATATTTTGAAAAATCCATCCCTTGTTATATGGCCGTCTTTTGCGTTGCTTGGAAATACATATTTTGAATCACTATCGCGAACTTCAAGCCATTTGCGTAAACATTCTTGGGCTGTTTCATGCATCGGAACCAATCTTTCTTTGGCACCTTTGCCGTGAATCAATAATTTATCACCTAAATTTGCAGACATTGGTAATTCACATAATTCTGAAACACGCAGACCAGATGCATAAAGCAATTCTATCATACATTTTAAACGTGTAGATGTTTTTATATCGCCAGAAGATGATATCAATAATTCAATTTCTTCTTGGGATAAATATTTTGGTAATGCACGTCTGCGTTTCGGTAATTCAAGATTGGCTGTTGGATTTTTTGATATTATTTTTTCCAACATTAAAAATTTATAAAATGAACGAAGTGCACTCGCTTTGCGGGCAACAGATGATGCTTTGTCAGGTAATGATGCCAAATAATTTTGCACTTCTTCGTTTGTCGCATTTAACAAATCACCAATTGCATTTTGTGCCGCATTCAAATCAGATGAATATGCTTCAAGTGTTTTTTTACTGCGACCTTTTTCAGCAGAAAGTGCTTCAAGAAATATATCTATGTAATTCATGGCCATAATATTATTTCTGTCATTTCTGTATTTGGTTTGAAATAAATAATCATCAATATAATCAATGCGATTATTATTAACCAAAATAAAAATTTATTGCGACCCTGATGTCTTTTTCTTGGTGGCATTTTTTATTCCTATATTGAATCAAAACTTGTTATAAACACACATGCCCCAGCAATTATGATAATCTGAGGTGCAACGATTGCTATTAATGGTGGTAATGTTCCAATATTACCCAACGCATTAAATAAATTTGTTATGAAATAAAGTCCAAAGCAGGTCATAATACCCAAACTAAATTTTAACCCAAAACTATAATTTCTGCGTTGTTTGGTTTGGGAAAATGCAATTCCCAATGTCACCATCGCCATCATGGTCAATGGTAAAAATAACAAAGTCCAAAACTGAACCAAATGCCCGCGTGTCATAACACCAATAGATTCCATTTTCTTTATAAAGAAAGGTAATTTCCAAAATGAAATTTGTTCCGGTTGTAAATATCTTTCAAGAACAGTTGATGGTGTTAATTTTGTGTCTATGTGTCGCGATGATGTTTTTGTAATTCCATCTGAATTTGTTATAGACGCTTTTTCTGAATCAAGACCCTGACTGGATAATGTGATTTTTTGTGCGGATATTCTTTCCTGTAATTTAAAATGTTCGTCTTGTAAAAATATAGTCGCGTCTTTGAATATAATGTCTTTGTTTTTAGTCATTTGCATATTTTTCGCGCGCAATGTTAAATACGAATTATCATTTGATTCACGCAACCAAATTGCATCATCTATCAATTTTAATTCGTTGTTTGTTAAATTGCGTGTCGTTAAATCTACTGAATATGGATTTACAATCGTTGCTGTGAATACGCCAACCAAAAACGCACCAAACAAAAATGGTTTCGCAATTTGAAAAGGCGATAACCCAGCCCCTGATATAATTATCAATTCTGACGATTTTGTTAAATTATAAAACGCAACCAATGTCCCCATAAACACCGCCAATGGTAAAAACATAGGTATATATTCCAATAAACGTACCCATGCATCAAACAAAGTTGATAAAGCATCTGGATTTGATGATAATCTTTCCACAAATGTGACTGCGTATATAATTCCGCATACTGTTAACATAACAAGTAAAAAACTGACGAAAAATCGTCTTAATAGGAATCTTGTCAAAACACTTGGTTTGAATCTATACATAATTCTTATTATAATAGTTATAAACAACAATTGCAAAATTAAAATTTATGGTATATTGTTATTATCAAAATTTAAGGATTTATTATGGAAAAACAACCTATATCTCGTCAGGGATTTGATAAAATATTAGAAGAATTGAAAGATTTGAAAGAAAATCAAAGACCTGAAATATTAAAAGTGGTTCAATGGGCGCGTTCTTTGGGCGATTTGTCTGAAAATGCTGATTATAGTGCTGCCAAAGAAAAACAACGCCAAATTGATAAAAGAATTCAATTTCTTGAAGAAGTCGTGAATAATGCTAATGTTATAGATATAGAAAATTTATCTGGAAACAAGGTCGTTTTCGGTGCCAAGGTTGTCATAGAAGACGAAGATTGCAATAAAATGGAATGCCGTATTTTATCAGACCTTGAATCTGATGGTAAATTGGTTATATCTTGTACTTCACCTGTGGGCAAGGCGTTAATCGGTCATTGTGTCGGTGATACATGTTCTGTAAAATTACCAAGCGGAACAAAAGAATGGGAAATCGTAGATATTAAATTCAAGGATTAATATGTCTGTTCGTATTTTGCCAGATTTTCTTGTTAATCAAATTGCTGCGGGTGAAGTGGTTGAAAGACCTGCTTCTGTGGTCAAGGAATTGGTTGAAAATGCGCTGGACGCTGGGGCTGACCAAATTATCATAGATGTCGTAGATGGCGGAAGAACACTGATTTCAGTGATTGATAATGGTTCCGGTATGACCAAGGAAGATTTAGCAAATTGTGTCCTAAGACATGCTACTTCTAAATTACCTAATGACGATTTATTAAATATAAATTTTATGGGCTTCCGTGGTGAAGCATTGCCGTCTATTGCTTCGGTATCAGATATGACAATTGATACATATCACGAAGGCGAAGAAAATGGCTGGTGTATGAATGCTTTGACCCGCGAAATAAAACCATCTGCTTGGGAAAGTGGAACACGTATTCGTGTTGAAAATTTATTTGCAAGAACACCTGCGCGATTAAAATTTTTACATTCTGACAAAGCAGAAATGTTGGCTGTCATAGATATTGTGAAAAGATTGGCAATGGGGCATTGTAATGTCGGCTTTGTTCTTAATAATAAATGGTTTTTTCCAAAAGACCAATCTTTGATGGACCGCGTTATTGCTGTTATGGGCGAAGATGTTCGTGATAAAATGTTATTGGTTGATACAAAATCTTCTTCGTCAGATATGAAATTATATGGCTATATTTCACAACCAATTTTAAGACGCGCTTCATCAGTAGATCAATATTTGTTCGTTAATGGACGCGCTGTCAAAGACAAGGTTTTAGTCGCATCTTTGCGTGCAGCATATATGGATGTAATGCATGCACGTGAATTCCCACTTTGTGCGTTATATTTAAATTTACCAACACGCGAAGTTGATGTTAATGTTTCTCCTGCCAAGACAGAAGTTCATTTCTTGGAACCTACACATGTTCGTTCTTTTATTATTAAAACTTTGCGTGATGTATTATCACAAACTTTGAATCAAAATAAAAAAGTTTTAATTGAATCAGAAAATTCAAATTTTGATTTCCAGATTCCCCAAATTCAAACATTTTTTAATTCACAAAATATAAATAAAAATTCTAATTTTGTT
>JAFZIM010000065.1 GCA_017554365.1 Alphaproteobacteria bacterium
TTATTTTGTGCATTAACATTGGCGCCGTTTTTAATTAATAATCGTGCGATTTCAACCTTGTCTACCAAATGTAATGGTGTATAGCCGTCTTTATTTTGTGCATTAACATATGCACCATTTTTAATTAAAACCTTTACGATTTCTGCTGTGTTAGCCCCATGTAAAGGTTTATTGCCATAATCATCTTTTGCATTAACATCTGTACCCTGTGATATAAGGTCTTTGACCTGATTTAAATCATTATTTTTAACTGCTTCAAATAATTTAGCGATTTCTGCTGTGTTAGCGTAATGCAAAGGTGTAGTGTTATGAACGGTTTTTGCATCAACAACTGCCCCGTGTTCTATTAACAATTTTGTGATTTTTGCTGTTCTAGCAAAACTCAAAGGGGTATAACCAAAACGAGTTGTCGCATTAACATCAGCCCCAAGGTCAATTAACAATTTTACCATTTCAAAATTATGAAATTTTGTTGCTTTATGCAAAAGTGTATCACCCCATTTATCTTTTGTATTAACATCGGCACCATTTTCAATTAATAATTTTACAAATTCTGGCTCTATGAACTCAGGAAAACGTGTCCAAAATTCTAAATAGCATAAAAGTGGTTCGTTACAATTATCGTTTGTTGCATTAACATCGGCACCATGGTCAATTAATAATTTAGCAATTTCTACATCGAGTGCATTATGTAAAGGTGTTTTGCCATCTTCATCTCGTGCATTAACATCAGCGCCATGTTCAATTAATAATTTGGCGATTTCTGCTGTTTTAGCCCAATGCAAAGGTGTATGATCCACGCTGTCTTTTGCATTAACATCTGCACCATTTTCTATTAATAATTTAGCTATTTCTGCAGTTTTAGCATAATGTAAAGGTGTTTTGCCCCATTTATCTTTCGCATTAACATCGGCACCATGGTCAATTAATAATTTAGCAATTTCTGCATCGTGTATGTAAGGTTTAGAATCAGCAAATATTTTACCAGGGTTGAGTGAAATTTTTAACGTTTTTGCATTGCTTATTTCATGCAAAGGTGTATGATACACGCTGTCTTTCGCATTAACATCAGCACCTTGACCTACAAGTTCTTTGACTTGATCTAAGTCATCATTTTCGACGGCTTCAAACAATTTATCATTTAATTCTTGCTGGGTCATTGTGTGGTCCTTTTTTTATTCTTCCGCACCAAGTGATTTTAGATAATCAATCACAGATTGTATTTTTTGTTTTTCTTCGGTTGATAAATTTTCTTCTGTTAATTTTCTTTGTGCTAATTCCAATGGGGTTTCGCCATTTTTATTTACAGCATCTATATCAGCCCCCATAATCACCATAGATTCAACATCATAGACGTTTTTATTTGCAATTGATTCAAATAATGCTTTGTTTAATTCTAGTTGGGTGCTGATCAATCCCTTTGCCCTGTATAATGGAACAAGATAATTTACAATTTCTTGTAATTTATGATATTCAGGTCTGGTTGTATTTAAATCTTCTACCATTGTATTTACTATCATATCCAATGCAGGCCAACCATATTTGTCTTTTATGGAAATATCAGCGCCATTTTCCACCAATATTTTTGCGATATTTACATCTGGGGCATAAAATAATGGGGTCCAACCATTTGAATCAATGGCATTAACATCGGCACCATGGTCGATTAATAATTGTGCGGTTTCGACATTGTAAACCTGATGTAAAGGTGTTTGTCCCCTTGCATCAACAAGATTGACGTCAGCCCCATTTTCAATCAATATTTTGGCAAATTCACAATTGTCTTTGCCTGCTGCCCAATGTAATGGGGTGTCGGCTTTGTTTGGATATGGCAATTCTTCAAATTCTTTATATATTTGGTCAACAATATCAGGGGATGTATTTGAATTAACATTTGCCCCATGTTTTATTAATACACGGACAACATCTATGTTATTTTCAAATATAGCGTCATGTAATGGGGTAATTCCAGAATCATTCATATGATTAACATCAGCGCCATGTTCAATTAAAAATTCTGCGATGGCCGGGTCGCTTGCATATACCAATACAGGACATTCATTAAATGTCTGGGCATTTGCATCTGCGCCATTGGATATAAGTTCTTTGACCTGGTCTAAATCGTCATTTTTGACGGCTTCAAACAATTTATCGTTTAATTCTTGCTGGGTCATGTGGTTATCCTTGTGTTTTTCAATAAAAATAAAAAAATATGAAAATTTTTCTATTTTGGGTATTGAAGTTTTCCTGTTTACATCTATATAGGAATCATTCTAGCAAAAAAAATATTGAAAGAAAGAAAAAAAAATAGCCGGTTATCAAATAATGGACCAAATTTGTCTGAAAATAAAATAATAATAATAAATGTAAAAAAAGTTGTCGAATAATAATACCGAATCGATTTTATGTGTTATGATTCATGCAATTTTTTACGACCATTTTTGACCGAACAATGTTTTAAAATATAAACATCTTAACCAAAGGAGTAATCACAAAAACCAGTAAAATAACCATTTTGATATGAAAAATATCAGAATAAAACAAAGCAAAAATAAACCCTAAAACCCCAAAAGGAAAACATATATGAATACAAAAGAAGCAAAAATTTCTCTTTATTATATCAAAAAAATCTTAAATAGTGATTTGGTTCCAGATGAAACATCAAGATTATTACGTCTTGTATCAAGACATTCTTTGGAATTATTTGGATTCGAATTGGCTGCCTTGTTGCGTAAAGCACACAGAAATATCGAAGACGAAGAACAAATCGCTTTTATTGGTAAATTGACAAATGGTCAAGTTTTTCCTAATGCCATGATTCCAGATGAAAAAACTTTTGATAAAATCAGCAAAATTACTGCTGAAAGAAAAGAAGATTTTTACGATATTGATATAACACAACCTGATTTTGATATCAGTTTTACAAGCGTCTGTGATGCTTTTGATGTTCCAATGCAATATCGTTCTTTGTTGCAGTATTTTGTGTATGCAACAAAAATACCTTTTTTGCAAAGATTTGTGAATGCGTTTAATGACAGATTTACTGATTCTGTCATGGATAGTTCAAATATAGATATTGCTGTAATTACAACTGGGATTCAGATTGAAGATATCAAAAAAGCATTAAGTTCAAATGGGGTTTTTATGGATGCTGGTATCGTCACCAAAGGTTATTCTGATGTAGATTTTAGTCCGATGTTTTCAAGATTGCTTAACAATGAATTTTCTTGTGTTGAAGATGTGTGTAAACAATTAACAGGGGATACTTTGCACACTGATTTAACAAAAGAAAATTTTGATTATATTGGTGAAGATTATGACAGATTAGTTAAAATGATAAGCGCTGCTGTTAAATCTAAACAACCTGGTATTAATATTTTGCTTTATGGAAAACCTGGTTCAGGAAAAACAGAATTAATTAAATCTGTATGTAATTATGCAGGATTAAATTTATATTCTACACCTGAAAACAAAGAAGAAAAAACTTCAAGATTAAGCGCTTTGTCTAATTTTCAAGCCGTATTAAAAAAAGAAGATAAATCGGTCATTTTGTTTGATGAAGCCGAAGATGTTTTTTCTGTGGACCCATTTGATTTACGCGCCCCAAGTAAATTGTATATAAATCGTCGCTTGGAAAAAAATATTCGTCCTGTGATTTGGATTTCTAATAAAATAAATAAAATGGATACGGCTTATATCCGCAGATTTTCTATGGCTTTGGAAATCAAAGACCCTGATGAAAAGGCAAAAAAATATGCTTGGCAACGTGTGTTTGATAAATACGATGTGAAAGTTTCTGATGATGAATTAAGCCACATGATTAACAAATACAAAGTGCCAATGGCTATGGTTGATACTGCTGTTAAAAACGCAAAAATGTTAGATGACAAAAATATGATTGAATATACTTTTGATAATTTAATGTGTGCGATGACAGGTGTAAAACCATTTAACAAAAATAATAATGTAAAGAATTTTGATACTTCTTTGTTAAATACAGATGTCGATTTGGAAAAATTGGCTGAAAATATTAAAAACAAAAATATTAAAAGCTTTTCATTATGCCTTTATGGCGCGCCTGGAACAGGTAAATCAGCATTTGCTGAATATTTAGCAGATGTATTGGGTATGCCAATCGTTAAAAAACGTGCAAGTGATTTATTAGATGCTTATGTCGGTAATACCGAAAAAAGAATCGCACAAGCATTTGCCGAAGCGCGCGAACAAAAAGCCATTTTGGTTTTTGATGAAGCAGATTCTTTCTTAAGAAATCGTGAAGGTGCTTTTCATTCTTGGGAAGTCACACATGTTAACGAAATGTTGACTCAAATGGAAAATGCAGAATATCCTTTTATTTGCACTACCAATTTGATGTCTGATTTAGACAAGGCATCTATACGTAGATTTTCTTTCAAAGTAAAATATAATTTTATGAATGCTAAACAGATTATAAAAGCATTTAAACATTTCTTTGATATGGAAGTCGACGAAAGCGATATCCAAGAATTAAATAAATTAGCCCCTGGCGATTTCAAAGTTGTTCAAAAACAAAGTGTATTTTTAGATGCTCAAGATAAACAACAAATCATAGAAATGTTGCTTAAAGAACAAGCATCAAAAGATATTCGTTCTTCTGGAATTACCAGAACAAAAATTGGGTTTTAGAGTTTCTTGTTGTCCTTTTTGTTTGTGTGTTAAGTTGGGTCGGGTTGATTATTTCAACCCGATTTTTTTATAAAAAAAACGACCCGGTTGGGTCGTTTTTATTTTTTATTTTTTTATTTAAAACATATATTTTACTGCACCACCGATTATCAAAGTTGTAGAAACTTCATAATCTGAACGTGTTGGTATAAATATACGTGTCATTGCAGACAATGTTATATTGTTTGTTAATTCGAAATCTAAACCTGCCTTTAATACCGGCATGAAAGAATATTTTGTTGTATCATAAATATAATTATCTGCGTCCATGTGATAAGCCATTGTTCCAAGACCAACACCCAATACCAAATCGATGTGTTTGTGTTCTTTCAAACGAATGTAATTATCAAATGTTGCGGAATAAGAAATAGTATCAACTTTTGCAGAAGTATTATCGCTAAATTTATTTCTTATTTCAGAATAAGTTGTTTTATCAACATTTAATGAAAAACCATAATTATAAATTTGGCTATGTTCACCAAAACGAGCACCTGCTTCTAAACCAAAGGTAAAGAAATCAGTTGGTAAATCTATGTGTGCTGCGCGTTCAAAATCTTTTGCATCATCTGAATAAAAAGCTTCCTGAATACCCATTGTAGCACCAACAAAAGGTTTAATTGTTGTTGCGTTTGCGGATATAGTTGTTGCTGACAATACAGCCAAACCAGTTAACAAAAATTTTGATGTCATATTTTTTTCTCCTTTATACATTTGAATGAATTATAAAACAAAAAAAGTACTTATACAAGTTTTGTTTTTTAATATGTTGAATCCCACATATGATTTTCAATGCATTTTTTCTGAAAATCTATATATTCTTCAGAATTTTCAGAAGCAACATATTTGCCTCGTTCTGTGTTGTAAAATTTTTCGTCAAAACCATATTGCCATGAAAGACGTGTTCTGTCTGCGTCCCAAAGGCATGCTGATACATAATCAGGTGCAGAATTTCCAATTGTATGGTTTGTAATTGCATAGATTATTGATTGTATTAATTTTTCATCTAAGATTTTTGGGAATTTTGTCATTATTTTTTGTGCCATCGGAACTGCATTTGCACCATGCTCCAAATCAAAATCATCATTTGTTCGTGCCATGTCATGAAAAGCACATGCAAATAATACAGGCATAGGGTCTTGGGCCAAAGACAAACTATAATCTATACCACGAAAGACCACAGCATCAGTATGTGTTTTAAGTCCGTGATAACCATACATTTCTTGAGTACAAATTTTTTCTATTAATGGGCGGATTTCATTTACATAAAAATCAAAAAATTTTTGAATTTGGGATGTTTGTAGATTGTTTGTCATATACCTTCCTTTTTGACCTGTAAATATTGATATATTTTGATAGGAATTTCAAGCACATAAAATTGTTTTTTTTATCAGATTTTTGTTGTATAATTATGTTTAATATAAAGGCAAATAAAAAATAAATACAATTAAAGTAAATAAAAGGGGTAAGTAATGATATTTTTTTGGGAATTTTTATTAATATTAATGTTGTTCTTTATTTATTTCGTACCAACAATAGTTGCGTATTCAAATAATCATAGAAATGTATTGGCTATATTTGTTCTAAATTTATTTTTAGGGTATACATTGGTCGGATGGGTATTCGCTTTGATTTGGGCGGTGTACAAAGAACCAATAAAACTAGATTCAAAAAGAACTTATAAAAAGAAATAAAAAAAAGGTCGCGATTGCGACCCTTTTTATTATTCTTTTGTTTCTGATTTTTCTTTTTTCTTGAATTGCATATCATACAACATTTTGTATGCACCATTCTTTATAGCCAGCAATTCATCATGTGTTCCAGATTCAACAATTTGTCCGTCGTTCACAACAATAATTTTTGTTGCATTACGTATGGTTGATAATCTGTGTGCGATAACAAATACGGTTTTATCATACATCAAATTTTCAATTGCTTTTTGAACCACTGCTTCTGATTTGTTATCCAATGCAGATGTTGCTTCGTCAAGAACAAGAATAGGAGCGTTTTTCAAGAAAGCACGTGCAATTGCGACACGTTGTTTTTGACCGCCTGAAAGCAAGATTCCGCGTTCACCGATTTCTGTATCAATACCATCTTTTAATGTAGACAAGAAATCATCAAGATAAGCGGCTTTTATTGCTTTATCTAATTGTTCTTGGGTTGCGTTCATATTACCCAGCATAATATTTTCACGAATTGTTCCACCGAACAAGAAATTATCTTGGAAAACAACTGCTATGTTTTGACGCAAAGAATGTAATGTGAAATCACGAATATCTGTGCCGTCTATGGTGATACTGCCACTTGTGACATCATAAAATCTTGGTAATAAATTTACTAATGTTGTTTTTCCGCCACCAGAATTACCAACGATAGCCAATGTTTCGCCTTGATTTATTGTCAGATTAACATCTTTTAATACAGGGACATCAGATATATATTCAAATGAAACATCATTAAATTTGATTTGTTTATGACGTTTAGGCATTTCAATAGCATCTTTTTTATCTTTGATTTTTGGTTGTTCATCTAAGATTTGAAAAACTTGCTCTATGGCCCAGAAAGAAACCAATACAGAATTATAATTTCCGCCAATAGTTTTCATTGGGTTATAAAGCAAAATCAATGCTGTCAAGAAAGACACAAAACCACCAGGTGTTAATTGGTCTGTCATAATTAAATGAGAACCAAACCATAATGCTAATGCAATACCTGTTGCCAAAATTATATGCATTACAGGTGTCAACCATCTGGTTCTTTTAAATAATTTCATAGATAAACTGAATGTTTCGTGTAAAACATTCATGTATCTTTTTTCTTGATATTTTTCAAGATTGTATGAAATTATAGTTCTGTTTCCAGAGTAAGTTTCATTGTATTTTGTTGTTAAACTAGCACCGGCTTTCATAGATTTATCCAAAACTGGGCTTACGCGTTTCTTCAAAGAAGCCATAGGCAAGAAAGCGCAAATCAATATTGCGACACATACCAAAGCCAATTGCCATGAATTATAAAACAAAACACAGATAAGAGAAATCGCAGTAAAAAATTTACGTGTGAAATTTTTTATATTTGTTAATAATCCTGCGCATGCCGTATCTGCGTTTCCAGCAAATTTGACCAAAACATCACCAGAATTTTTAGAAGTGAAAAATTCTGTTTCAAATGTAAGCATTTTTTTGAAAAGGTCTGCTTTCAACAAATTAGTTATATTGGCACCAACCCATGTATTTAAATAACTTAACATATATGTTAAAACACCCTGAACACAGGTAAAAGCGATAATAATTAATGGGATATACCAACCGGCAGCCATATTTTCTTTCAACATAACTGCATCAGTATATGGTTTAATAGCCCACGCAATAACTGCGTCCATTGAACCAATTGGAATCGCCAGCAATAATACCATTAACGCACGAAACCAAAAAGGTTTGATATATGGCCACATACGTTTATAATTTGTGACAAACATATTTTCAAGCACTTGTTTTCTTAATGCTTTTGCTAATTTTTTTGCCATTTAAAATCCTATTTTTTTAAGCGATTATAGATTAGCCGATTTTATTGCTATTGTCAATAATTCTGTCAAAATGGGGATTTTTTCATAAAAAAGGAAATAAAATGATTTTATCCTTGCTTTTATCCATATTTTTTTCCAAAATGTGCGCGTTTAATAAACTTATATAAAGGAGAAACCATGTCTAATAAATGGGTTTATACATTTGGAAATGGTGCCGCAGAAGGTCGTGCAGATATGCGTAATCTGCTGGGTGGAAAGGGCGCCAATTTAGCAGAAATGAATTTGGTTGGATTGCCAGTACCTGCTGGGTTCACAGTCACAACTGATGTTTGTACATATTATTATGAAAATGGTCAGACATATCCATCTGATTTGTTGGACCAAGTAAAAGCAGGTATTGCTCATATTGAATCAATTATGGGTAAAAAATTTGCTGATACAGAAAATCCATTATTAGTATCTGTTCGTTCTGGCGCACGTGTTTCTATGCCAGGTATGATGGATACAGTATTAAATTTAGGTTTAAATGACGAAACAGTTAAAGCATTGGCAAAATCTGCAAATAATGAAAGATTTGCTTATGATTCATATCGTCGTTTCATCATGATGTTTAGTGATGTTGTGTTGGGTGCAGATATTGATTTGTTTGAACACACATTGGAACGCATGAAAGAAGACAAAGGTTATAAAGTTGATACTGAATTGACAGCAGAAGATTTGAAAGAATTGGTTGAAAAATTCAAAGAAATCGGTGTCAAAATTGGTAAAGTTTTCCCACAAGATCCATGGGAACAATTGAAATTGGGCATCGGTGCGGTGTTTGGTTCTTGGATGTCCAAAAAAGCAATTACTTATCGTAAATTAAATAATATTCCAGGTGATTGGGGAACCGCTGTGAATGTCCAAGCAATGGTGTTCGGTAATTCTGGTGATGATTCTGCAACAGGTGTATGTTTCAGTCGTGACCCTGCAACCGGTGAAAATAAATTCTATGGTGAATATTTGATTAACGCCCAAGGTGAAGACGTGGTGGCTGGTATTCGCACCCCACAACCAATGGCCAAAGATGATTCTGGTCGTTTATCTTTGGAAGAAGCAATGCCAGAAGTTTACAAAGAATTGGTTGATGTTCGTAATAAATTGGAACAACACTATAAAGATATGCAAGATATGGAATTCACAATTGAACATAAAA
>JAFZIM010000066.1 GCA_017554365.1 Alphaproteobacteria bacterium
CATACCAGCAGCATTTTGCATTAAACGTAAACGCATTTCACGTGTTTCCGAATCGCCTAATAATATTTCTACACGAACCATCGCACCTTTGTATTCCTGCCATCTTGTTTCTTTGCGGGAAGTATTCCAATGTTCTGCAATTGCTTCGCGTTCAGCCATATCCATTGGTTTATACGAATCGACTTCGGCAAATTCGTTTTCTTCTGTGATATATTCAGAACTTCTTTCTGTGAATACTTCGCCACTACCTTCGTAATAGCCAGTATTTCCACCACAAGCAGCCAACATTATGCCAGCCATAATAAAAAATATAGATTTTTTCATGTTTCACTCTCTTTTTTTTTATTTTATCAAATAAACCTTTTTGATTCAAGCCACGATTTATGATAAAATAGAAATATGTCGAATGTAGTTTTAGAATCTTTATTAAAACCATTAGAAGAATTTTACACGCCTTCGTTCGTGGAAGAAATCGCTATTAACCACGAAGGCGAAGTTTGGCTTCGTCTTAATGGCGCACGCGTTCCATGGGTTTCTTATAGTGCTGATAATTTATCAAAACAATATTTGGTTGATTTAATTCATACCATCGCAAATATATATGAAAAACCTTTTGACCCAATACATGGAATTCCTGTGGTGTATGCTACATTACCTGGCAATCATCGTTTTTCTGCTATTGCAGGCCCAAATGTTCAATATGACGAACGTGATGTCACAGGTGGCGTTGCTTTGAATATTCGTGGTGGTGGTGTTCGTGAAACATCTTTTGCTAATTATCATCTTGAACGTGGCAAACAATTATTGAAAGTCAAACCTCGTGATAACACAAGACCTGACGACCCTTATGAAAGATTGATGTCTGCAATAAATGACGGCAGCCCTATTTTAATAAGTGGTGCTACTTCAACAGGTAAAACAACATTTTTGAATCACATGTTGACTTTGATAGACCAAAATAGCCGTGTCATAACCGTTGAAGACGCACGCGAAATACGTGTTCCACAAAAAAATCGCGTTCATTTCTTGTTATCAAGAACAGAACAATCAAACGATTTTAATTATGCACGATTACTTGATTTGGTTGTTCGTATGACCCCTGATGTTATTATTGGTGGTGAAATTTCTACTGATAATGCTGGTGTGTTATGGGAAATGTTGGGAACAGGCCACGACCATTTCTATACCACAATTCATGCAGAAAGTGCCGAAGCCGCCTATGCTGCCTTTGCAGATAGAATTTTACATACACAACCTGCTTACGACAGAACAGATTTAATCGCGGAAATGAAAAAGAAAATCCGCGTCGTTCAATTATCAAGGGACGGCGGTTTACGTGCTGTCACTGAAATAGTTTAATTATAAAAATTAAAAGGAGTATTTTATGCCTGAAAAAACAATTATCGAACAAATACATGATATTATGGACACTTTACGTTCTGAATTATTAAGTGCTGGTGCAATAAACGGAAACGATGACATTATTAAACCTCAGATGTTTATTGACATTATTGAACACAAAGAATCTGAATTAGGAAAATTCGACAAAGAAGTTGAAGATGAAGCCGGTGTTGTCAAAGACAGAACTGCATTCAACATTCTTGAAAATTATTACTGGAATTTGGGCAGAATGAAAGAACAAATGTCTTTGCACCCAGAAGACAGAGACCCAGAAGACCCAACACAAATAGACCCAGAAGCAGAAATGATGAAACCAACAAAACCATCTGCTTTTAAAACAGGAATAAGAAAATTATTAGGAAAATTAAAAGGTAGATTTATCCCATCTAATTCCAATTCAAATAACAGATAATTAAAATATAAATAAAAAAATCGCCCGCAATTCGCGGGCTTTTTTTTACATAAAATTCTGAGGATTCACGTCTATTTTTACACGAACATTAACCGGTTGTTTTATTTTACTTAACCAATTACTAACTATCGGTTGCAAATTAGAACGGGCTTCGCCTATAACCAAAAATCGCATACGATACCAATTTCTTATTTGATATATTTGTGCCGGAATTGGCCCCATGATTTTGCCTTTGTCTAATGTAGGCGCAACATTTGCCAATTGTTCACAATATTGTTTTAATCTGGATTCTTTGTCTGCTTCGACTATGACAGCAATTAAATTTCCAAAAGGTGGCATTTTCGCCATCTTTCTTGATTCCATATCAGCAGTCATCAATGTATCCCTGTCGCCTGCACAAATTGCTTTTATCACAGGGTGTTCAGGTTGATATGTTTGCAACAATACACGACCTGGAAATTCGCCACGACCAGCACGACCAGCAACCTGAAACAATTGTTGAAAAGTATGTTCGCCTGCCCTGAAATCTGTCCCAAACAATCCCATATCTGCATCAACCACACCGACCAAAGTCAGATTTGGAAAATGATGTCCTTTGGCTAAAATTTGTGTTCCTATAATTATATCTATTTCGCCAGTTTCCATTTTATGAACCAATCTTTCCAACGCTTCACGCGACATAATTGTATCACTTGAAACCAGCGCAGTTTTTGCATTTGGAAATTTTGCGTTTATTTCTTCTTGGATTTTTTCAAGCCCCATACCACGCATAGAAACTTCATTTTGACATTGCGGACACAACTTTGGTAATTCAGCAGTTTTTCCACAAATATGACACACCATTTTTCCAATGTGTTTATGGTAAGTCATTCCAATAGAACATTCAGGACATTCTGCAACCCAACCACATTTTTTACATTGTATTATCGGTGCAAAACCACGACGATTTATAAATAACATAACCTGCTTTTTATCAGCCAAAGTATTTGCGATTTCATCACATAATTGCGGTGATAAATTACCATTTACTTCTTTTTCATCTTCTGTATTTATTTTATATGATTCAGGTTTTTGTTCCCGCATATCTATTGTTTCTATATTTGGCAAAGTCGCACCACCAAAACGGGAATTTAATCTTAATCTTTTGTATTTACCGATACTGACATTATACATCGTTTCAAGGGCTGGTGTCGCACTGGCTAATATCACAGGTATATTTGCAATCTTGGCCCTTAAAATAGCCATATCACGTGCATGATAATTTCCCATATCTTCTTGTTTATAGGAAGTATCATGTTCTTCATCAATTACTATCAATCCCAAATCTTGCCATGGCAAGAATAAAGCACTGCGTGTTCCAACAACCATCTTTATAGAACCATTTGCAACACCGCGCCAAATATTACGACGACGTGCAGCAGTTAAATTACTATGCCAAACCACAGGTGGCGCACCAAATCTTTCTTTGAATCGCCCCATAAATTGTGCCGTCAATGCAATTTCAGGCATCATCAATAAAACAGATTTACCTTTGTTATACGCACGCAAAGCAGAATCAAAATAAACCTGAGTTTTTCCAGAACCAGTAATTCCATCTAATAAATGAACTGAAAATTCATTTTTATCTATGGCATTTCCGATAGTATCAGCAGCCAATTTTTGTTCATCATTCAATACAACTGAACCAGTATCTTTATATTCATAATTAAAATTATTTTCTGATTTTTCGCGTTGCTGAGTTGGTATTAAAATTCCATTTTTTATCATGGTTTTAACCACAGAATTACTGACATGTGCGATATTTATAACATCATTTACAGACATTGATTCATTTTCATTAGATTCAAACGCATCGCACACACTTTGACGTGCATCAGTCATCTTGCATGTATTATCAAAATTATATTCGTATAATTGTTCTGTTGGTGGTGGGTTAAAAGCGTCCATGACATTTATGATTAAACGCAACACAGCCCCGGGCGCCATCAAAGTCCATTCAGACATTTTATAAATCCATTTTATATCTGTCTCGGACAATTTACCCAAACGACAAACTTCTATGATTGGTTTTATTTTAGAAATATCAAGTCCGCTGTCCCCTGCACCAACAATAACACCGATATATTGGCGGTTCATAACACTGCAACGAACAAAGTTTCCAATTTCGGCATCTTCGCACAGCCGATAATCATACCCCCGATTTATAACATTGGGAATTAAAACCTTTACAATATCGTCTTTTCTAAACATAGTTATAAAATACTTGTTTTTTTTCTTTTTTTCAATAATCATTTATATAAATATTCAAGGCAATTTTTATGTGGAAATATATATTTGAATTTTGTGATTTTTTGTTTTCTATGGTACCCGTTAAAAAATGGCGTGATTATCTGCAAATTCGTGTCCTTTTTGATTATAAACGCAAATTTAATGCCCTGCGTTCTAAATATAAAAACATCGGGTTTCATAATATGCGTCTTACCAAGGGTGGTGGCAGTATTGTTTTCATTATAAATAACAAAGACACTTTCAAAGTCCGCAAATATAATTTTGAAGCCAATGATTTTGAACGTTTTGACCGCGAAAAAACGATTACAGATGGTCTTGATGAATTACGCAAATTAACTACAATTCAATTTCCAAAGATAGATTTTGTAAAAATCAAAGGGTATACATTTTATAAAACAAACTATATCCCAGGCAAATTATTGATAAATATTCCAGCATATAAAATAAAAAAATATCAGGACAAAATAAGTTATCAATTGGCAGAATTTATATATAAAAAATCTTTGCTTGACCCTAAATCATTACAAGAAAGACGTGGAACCATACAACCTGATTATTCTTGGATTCATAGTGATATGTGTTCGAATATATTAATAGACCCAAAAACAATGAATATAACAGGTATCATAGATTGGGAATGGGCAAAATACGCACCAACAGAACGCGAATTTTATGGCCTTGTGCGTGTTCGCAAGAAAATGCGCCAAATCGGCATAGATAAAAGCACAAAAATTGCTTTTGATAAAATCACAGAAAGAAATAAAAAATAACTTGACAATTTTTGTTTTTGTCATATACTATTGCTATCTTGATAAAAACATGGAGATAACAATATGGCAAAACCAAAACGTTTGATACAATTGCACGAACAACAACTTGCAAAATCAAAGGCACAATTTGAATTATATAAAGAATTCATTGTAAAAGAATTTGTTGATGAATTTGGTGGTTCTTATCAAAGAGCAGAAGATTTAAAAGATATTTGGCGTAAAACATTTAGTTTTAATCCAAAATGCAAAAAGTTTTTAATCGAAAAAACCAAATTATTTATTTATATTTTGCCATTAGATTCTAAAGGCGAAAACATTTATCAAAGTCCTGTATTCTTAAAAAACCTTATCGGTCAAATAAGTGATTATTTGTCTGTGTATATGTGTAAAGAAGGTTTAAAACAACGCAATGAATATACAAAAGAATTGATTAACATATTGTATAACGAAAACAAACACGTGAATTTGGAATTGGGTCGTTATGTATCAAGAAATAACAAAGAATGGGGATTACAACAAAAAGAAAAACGTGAAAGACAGGCCGCACAGAAAAAACACGAAGAAGAACAAAAAGCACCTGTTATCACCATAGATATAAAAATAGGCCCTGTACAATATTCAAAAATTATGAACAAAAAAATACGCATATTGAAACGAGAATTAGGTCATACAAAATCTTAAGAAATCTTTTGAATTACGCGTTCTATATCTTCATCTGTTGGAACATGTAAAATTTCTAGATTAGCAGCGTACTGGCCCCGAAACCAAGTACGCTGTCTTTTTGCATATTGGTTTGTTTTATTAGTCCAATTTTCAATTGCTTCTTTTTCAGATATTTCACCACGCAACATTTTACAAAGTTGTGTTCCACCAATTGCCCTTTCTTCATTTAATCCATCTGCAATTATTTTTTTTGCTTCAATTAATGCGTTGCCTTGGGTCATTTTTACAATACGTTTTGCAATTCTTTCTATTAAAACATCACGATGAGGCAAAACCAATATTCTATACGCATTCGGTATCAAAGCACCAACCCTTGGTAATTTTTGCCATTGTGCGAGTGGTATTCCAGTTTCAAGAAATACTTCCAATGCCCTAGCATTTCTTTGTGGGTCCATAGGCACAAAATCTTCTGGCAATAATTGTTTTATACTTTCAGGACAATTTTTAACAATATCACGTGCCTTATTTCTGTTTTCTTCGCTTATCTCAGGAATCTGAGATATACCATTAACCAAAACATTTATATAATAACCACTGCCACCAACAAAAATTGGCACCTTTCCCATTTTTATTACTTCGTCCATTGCATCTTTTGCTAATTTCAAATAATCAGCCACACTTATATGTTCTGACAAAGGCAATATAGAAAATAATTTATAAGGCACCCCGTCTATTTCATCAAAACCATTTTCTGTTATATTTTCAAAAGGCGAAGCAGATATAGTTTCAATTCCACGATAAATTTGCACACTATCACAATTTATAATCGCACCATTTATTCTTTTAGCCAAATTATGAGCAAAATCAGATTTACCTGATGCTGTTGGACCTGTGATAATCAAAGATTTATATTTCATAATTTCATTATAAAACCCATATATTAAATCGCAAGAAAAAATACAATTTTGTTTTTTCGGCTATGCGTGATAGAATAAAATTAAAGAATAAAAGAAAGGATATTCCATGAAAAAAATCAGAGTAGCCATAAACGGCTTTGGTCGTATCGGACGCCTTGTTTTGCGTTCAGCCATAGAATCAGGACGCAAAGACATTGAATTTGTTGCAATTAATGATTTAATGCCTATTGAACAAAACGCACATTTATTACAATTCGATTCTGTTCATGGCATGCTTGCAACCCCAGTTGTTGTAGATGGTGATTATATAAAAATCGGCACACAAAAAATAAAATGTTTATCTGAAAAAGACCCATCAAAATTACCATGGAAAAAAATGAAAATAGATATCGTTATGGAATGTACCGGTATATTCACATCCGCAGACAAAGCACGCGTTCATCTTGACGCTGGTGCAAAACGTGTTTTGGTTTCTGCCCCATCTGCTGGCGCAGATAAAACTATTGTTTTTGGTGTAAACGAAAATAAATTAACCAAGAAAGATTTAATTATTTCAAATGCTTCATGCACCACAAATTGTTTGGCCCCAGTATTAAATGTTTTAGATAAAAAATTCGGTGTATTAAATGGTTGGATGACAACAATTCATTCATACACAGGCGACCAACAATTATTAGATAAAAACCACAAAGATTTCAGACGTGCACGCGCAGCAAACCTTTCTATGATTCCAACATCTACAGGTGCTGCAAAAGCAATCGGTTTGGTATTACCAAAATTGGCGGGCAAAATGGACGGAATTGCTATTCGTGTTCCTACCCCAGATGTATCAGTCATAGAATTGGTATTAAATACTAAAAAGAAGGTATCAGCAGAATCTGTAAACAAAGCGATGGAATCTGCACAATCTGAAATATTGGGTTATAACGATAAACCTTTGGTATCCATAGATTTCACGCATAATCCACATAGTGCGATATTTGACGCTACCCAAACAAAAGTCATAGATGACAATGTATTACATATAACGGCTTGGTATGACAATGAATGGGGATTTTCAAATCGTATGTGTGATACAGCCGTTGAAATTGGTAAATTGTTATAAAAAACGAACACCGCCAAAACGGCGGTGTTTTTATTTATGAAAATTTATGTTTGATTTCACGAATTCGTGCCAATATTTCGTGTAAATCTTCATCTGTTACACTTGGTGTCTGATTTTTGTTTTGTATTTCATCAGCCAAAACTATACACAAAGTTGCCAACAATGCAGATTCCTGTAATGGCCCTATTTTTTCCAAAATCTGACGCGCCCTGGCATCAACCATACGTCCCAATTCAATCAATCGAGATTCTTGACCATCTTCACATCCCATTGGGTAATTTCTGTTAACAATAGGTATTGATACTACACTCATTTCTTTAATTTCTCTAATATAGAAACAGATTTTTCAATTAAATCGCGTGCTTTTTCATTTTTTTCACGCAAATTATTGACCTGTTTAGTCAAAATTGCGACTTCAAGGTCTGTTTGTTTACTGGCGCTGGTGGCATCAGCCCTTAAATGACGGGCCACAGATTCCAACGCATCTAATTCTTGAAAAATTTGTTCTTTTATATTTGCCATATTTATATAATACGACATTTTTTATATGCGTTCAACCCTAAAATGTGATATAATATATTTATTACATAGGGGTATTATTTCAATGAAAACTAAAATCATCTATATTTCCGGAAATGAAATCTTTGATATGAACGACATTCGATGTGCTTTTGAAGAAGTCCGAAAAGCATTAAATCTTGACCAAGACACCGTATTGTTTGGCGTTCCTGTGGATAAAGACGATACAGAAATAACAAAAACATCTGATGAATCATCAGAAATAATCGAAGAAATTGTTGAACCACAAATTATTGAAGAAACAGAATTCGTTGAAGAAGAAATACCAACCGAATCAGAAATCACCCCGGAAGAAAAAATCATTGAAATATCTGAACCAATAAAAAAACGTGGCCGTCCAAAGAAAGTTGAAATTATCGAAGAACCTGACGACCCACAATTTGACGAATCAGAAACCATAGAAGCAGATTCCCAAGAATCATCAGAAGATACCCCAGAAGAAAACGATGAAAAAATCGTCCCAATATTATCTATACTATCTTCAAAAGAAGATGAATTAGAAGAAACACCTGATACACAAGAACCTGTTGTAGAAGAAGCAACTGCAACTGAAAACGTAATAGAAGAAGAAATCATTGATTCTGAAATTCCATCTGAAGAAGAACCTGAAACATCAGATGACAACAAATCAGACCTTGAAAAATTATTATCTGGTGTGACACCTTTAAATGAAACCGAAGAATTACCTACTCCATCTGCAATAAAAGAAGAAAAGTCAGAAGAAGTCGAAGAAGAAAATGTTGATTTAACTTTGGAAAAATTAGCATCTGAATTTCTTCAAAACCAAGATAAAATTGTAGAAGAAGCAAAAAACGCAACACCTGGAAAAATCAGTAAATTACGCAAATTGGTTCCTTTTAAGAAAAAGAAACCTGCTGACGATAATGTTTTTGGTGATTTGTTTGGTTGGGCTGGCAAAGCAGCAAATGATGATGATTTTTCTGTTCCTGGTTTTTTCACAAGAACTGATTCAAAAAAATAAAAAATGGATAAAGCAACCGTTATAAATTTATTGACTAATTCCGGAATAAAAGTTTTCGGAATGGATGATAATTTTATTTTTTTTGAAGACCCAGGTTGTATATTTCCTGCCTTTGACACGATATTTCATTATGCTTGGTTGGCTATATTAATTTTCACAGCGATTTTATTATTTGCATGGGGTGTATTTTACATTCGCAAAGGTCTTGATTTTAAATCTTTGGTTAACAATACAAAATCTCTTTTATTAATCTTGTTAATTTTCAGTTCTGTAAAACCAATCGTAGATTTTATTTACGGCGATAATTTGTTTACCAATATGTGTGAAATGAAACAAGTATCTATATCCAAAGTTCAAGAATTATTAGATTTAAGAAATAAAAAATTTGGTAAATCAGATAAATTTTTATTAAATGAAAGTTTCCAAATTATTGATTCAGGTCCACAAGATTTTGATACAGATACCCAAGAACAATAATTATAAATTATCCAATAAATGCATATTACGTGCAGAATAAACAACATCACCTGACACTAATAAATGATCATATAATCCAATATTTAATTTATTCAACGCATCGTATAATTCTTGGGTTATTTCTATGTCTTGTGTTGAAAATGAAGTATAAGGTGTCGGATGATTATGTAATAAAATAACACTGGTGGAATTTAATTCTAATGCCTTTTTAACAATTTCACGTATATAAACCGCAGCCCAATCATTTGTCCCTGAACTATGTAAAACATCTTCTATCAATTTAAATTGAGAATCTAAATATAACACATGAAATTCTTCTACGGCTTTGCCAGCAACAACAGATTTACAATAATTTTCTAATTTTTCAAAATTGTAAAACACTGGCTTTTCACTTAAAGCACTTTTGTATTCTAATTCTGTAATTTTACCAATCAATTTAAACAAAGTCGCAGTATTTTCTTTGATACCATCGTTTTTAATCAAAGAATTAAAATCGTCTGATAATAATTTTTGAATACTGCCGTATTTTTTGAAAAGTTGTCTTGATAATGTACGAACATCACGTCTTGGTATTGCGTATGTCAACAATAATTCCAACATTTCATATTCGGTTAATTTTCCATCAAGAAATTTTTGTCTTAACCTAATTCTATGACCTTGTTGCAAAGATTGAATTTCATTATCTTTAATCATGAAGCATTTTTTCTGTAAAAATAATTACACCATCTTCTGTTATACCCAATGTATGTTCCCATTGTGCAGACAAACCACCATCAGCCGTTCTTGTTGTCCAGCCATCTTTTTCATCTATAACACATTTATAAGTCCCTGTATTTATCATTGGTTCAATAGTGAAAACCAATCCAGGAACCATTTTTATATTGTCGTATTTTTTATCATAAAAATGATAAATCTGTGGTTCATCATGCATTACTTTGCCAATACCATGACCGACAAAATCGCGAACAATAGAAAAACCATGTGGTTTAACAACAGCTTCTATGGTTTTGCCTATTTCTGATAACGGGACACCTGGGGCGCATACTGCAATTGCTGCATTCAAAGCATCTTGGCATGTTTGAACTAATTCACGTGCCTGCTTTGAAACATTACCAATCATAAACATTCTTGAAGCATCGCCATGAAAACCATGAAATTCAGCAGTTAAATCAACATTTACAATATCACCATCTTTTAATATAACATCATCGCTTGGAATACCATGACAAACAACTTCGTTCACAGAAGTACACACATTTTTTGGATATCCCATATATCCCAAATCAGAAGAACGTGCACCATTTTCCTTTAAAAATTGTGCGACTAATCTATCTATTTCCCCAGTAGAAATTCCAGCAACAACATAAGGGCTGATAAAATCAAAACACCTTGCGACTAAATCGCCACTTGCACGTAATCTTTTAAAATCTTTTGGTGCATATACAGATGGTAACATTTTTATTTCCTTCTTCTTAATGCGAGTTTACTTGCTTTATAAGCCAATTTCAAAGAAAAATCCCTAATCATAATTTCTGGGTCAAGTCCTTTTGTTCTGCAATTTTTTTCAAGAACATTTAACTTAGTCAAAATGATAGCAATATCTTGTTCTTTCCAAATTTTCATAGCGAGATTAAATCTATCTCTGACCTTGTAAAACATTTTTTGTGGTAATTGTCCGTCAACAACCGCAGTTAATAATTTACTAAAATGTAAATATAACATACGAACCAACATATTTGCATCAGCCCCAAAATATAACAATCTATCCAAAGCCAACATTGTTTGGTTAATATCACCAGAAGTCAAAGAATACATATAATCATCAGCACTTGAAGCAGAAGTATCAGGCAAACATTTTTCGACATCTTCCAATTCAACGACATGTTTATCAGAAACATATAAAGCAATCTTTTTTAAGAAACTGCGTGTGATTCCACGATCCCCACCAAGATGTGTAATCATATAAGCCATCGCATCAGGTGTGACCTGTCTTATTCCTTTTTCCACAGATAATTCTTCACGAATGATTGCTTCCAATGCCTTTTCATCATCTGTATAGCACGCCAACGCAGCAATATCTTTGCCGTCTTCAAATAATTTGCGTAAACTTGTTCCTGCACGCAAATCCCCAGCAGTTATAATTACACTGGCACACAAAGATTGTGAATTTACCAATTCTGCAATTATATCAGTATCATTATTTCCAGCCCCAGATATAATAATTGCTTTTTTTCCACCGAACATTGACGGGCTACAACATTCAGCAAAAACATAATCCTGCTTTTCATGTAATTCATCAGCATCTACGGCAAATAAATTATCTTTTTCTATTTCTAATTTTTCAATGGCTTTATCACA
>JAFZIM010000067.1 GCA_017554365.1 Alphaproteobacteria bacterium
GTTCCAAAATGGTTAAACACAAAAAACCCTAAAATAACAATTGTTCCACACGAACAAATTATACCAAAGAAGGCATTACCTACATTTAATGCTACGACCATAGAAATGTGTATTCCAAATATAAAAAATTTATCTGAAAAATTTATTATTATGAATGATGATACTTTCTTTAATAAAAAGATAAACCCATCATTTTTCTTTGATAAATATAATCGTGCCAAAGTAGCATACGTTTCATATATTCATCATCCAAAAGACATCAATACTTGGTTAAAATCAGTTGATGAATATACACAGACATTGATTAAATCTGCAAAAATATTAGAAGATAATTTTGGTAAAAAATTATATTTTGGTCGACCAAGTCATGGAATTGACCCATATTTAAAATCTTCATGGATTGAATGTATATCTAACCCAAATATAAAAAAGCAAGTTAACAAACAAATATTAAATAAATTCAGAACAAATAATGAAATTCAAAGATGGACTTTCAATCTATATGATTTAATGCATGGACGTGCCATATTTAAACACACACGTGCAAAAAAATATACACGACATAAAATATTAAACTTTATTTATAATTCATTACATTGGAAACAAATAAAACAATCTAATGTGGTATGTACTAATACAACATTGGCAAAAAAGGCCTTAGAAATTGCACCTATATTTTGTATAAATGATGCACCTGAAAATAATATAAATGTATTGATGGAAAATGCAAGGTTTCTGGAACGACGTTTTCCAAATAAATGTGAATTTGAAAAATAAAAAAGTGCGATTTCTTAATCGCACTTTTATTTATTCGTTTATAAATTTATAAATGCTTTCACGTAAATTCCACCATTCATTTGGAACAGAATCAAATACGCCCATATCACGCATTTCGATAAATTCTTGTTTTGCAGAATTTATTTCTTCATCTGTTTTCAAATATTTTAATTTGCGGAAAGCCCAATGAACAAACCACCACATAAATTTAGATTGCCATTGTTTCATTTGTTCGTCATCTGCCTTTTCAGCATATAATTTATATGCAGATTTTATACCAGTGCATAAACTTTTCATAATTCTTAATTGTTTCGCAGATAAAACAATTCCACCAAAATTAGGAATATAATAATACAATGGTAATGGCACCACAGACACACGTGGTCGTTTCAACATAACAGCAGACCACCATGGAAAATCTTCAAATAAAATTCCTTTGATAAAAGGTGTGTCTTTTATCAAATCTTTCTTATACAGGTTTTTCCAAACCTGACAATGTTTAATTAACCATTTACGATTTGGATTTGTTTTATTATGTGTTTGTTCTGTGGCTAATTCAAAAACATCATCTGTTGTACGTGTTGGTAATTTTGATAAATCATATCTTTTCTTGATACCAAAAGGCACAACATTATCTGTATCTAAATGCAAGATATGTCGTACCATTAATTGTGGACGATAAAATCTGTCGTAAGAAAAAGACACAATATCTGATTTGTTTTCTATTGCTGTTTTATATGCAATTTCCAATGTTTGTGGATGTATAAAATCATCACTATCTATATATAAAATATATTTACCTTTGGCATAAGGCATACCAGCATTACGTGCATCAGAAAGCCCGCCGTTTTCTTTGTGAACAACGACGAATCTTTTATCTTTCTTGGCATATTCTTCTGCGATTTCACCAGATTTATCAGGACTGCCATCATCAACACAAATTGCCTGCCAATCTGAAAAAGTTTGATTTAATACACTATCTAAACAACGGCGTAAATATTTTTCTACGCCCCACATTGGAATTATGATAGATATTTTTGGTTGCATATTTCCCCCTACATTTTATTTATCATGACATCTGCAAAAGAATTTGGAATTGGATTATCAGAACCACGATATGTTGTCTTTTGGAAAAACGCCCCAGATGTTAATTCTTCAAAAGTTTTTTTATCAAATGGTTTATTACCATAAGCCCACCAAAGTGCATGTGTTGGATCTTGGGCTACATGTGGCATTTTTTCAAAATATTTTTTTGCCTTTTCATCATTCATAACCATTGTTTTGAATAATAATTGATGCATAAAATAATCGAAAGTATGATTTTCGTGCATCCAATAATCAAGAATCATCGCACGCCAAGCCGCTAATAAATAAGCCCCCTTGCGCGCCCTGATGAAACAATTTTGCATAAATGAATATGGACTGCCACCAATGTTATAATTATCGCCTGTTAAATAAACAAAGAAATCTTCTTTTTCAATCCAATCTGGAATTGGTGATGTGACAAAGCCGGTTGAATCCAACCAATAACCACCATAATTATAAAGTAATTCAACACGACAAATATCTGCAAAATGAGCATGTCCGATTTTACCATCACGATATTTTTTTACTATTTCTTCTGGTAAATTTATGTAATTAAAAATTGTATTTGCGTCTAATACAATCAATTCTTGTTTACAATGACGACGAACACTGCGATAGCATGCTTTGACCAAAGCTGGTGCTTTATCTTCGCCCTGCAACCAAATTGTAAAAATCTTGTCGTTTTTATCGTCTTTGATTGGTTTTGTTTCAGGAACATCTTTGATATGCTTTAAATATCTTTTAAAATATTTACAAACAATTTTAGCAGTTAAATCTGTTCTTATTTTTCGTCTTTCAACACGACTTTTCCAAAATGGATTTAATATATGCCCGAATAAAATTATTTTAAACAAAGCATAACTTCTTGCGATTTTCATAATATTCCTTTTGCTATCAAAGTAAATTTAGGCGGCACACAATCGCACCGCCTTAAATTTTTATTCTTCTACAACACCTTCGTCTTCATCATCAGACGGGCCAGTTGTCATTTCTTCGGCTATACCACTTGATTTAGCCATAATTTTATCAAGTAATTCTTTTTGAACATCTGGATGATCTTTCAAATACTGACGAGCATTTGCTTCACCTTGACCGATACGTTCATTATTGTATGAATAGAAAGAACCGGCTTTTTCGATGAAATTATATTTAACACCCATATCCAAAATTTCGCTTACTCTGGAAATACCTTCGCCATACATAATTTTGAAATCAACCGTACGGAAAGGTGGAGCCAATTTATTTTTAACAACTTTCACACGAGTTTCATTTCCAATTGGGTCTTCTTTATCTTTGATACCACCTGTTCTGCGAATATCAAGACGCACAGAAGCATAGAATTTCAAAGCGTTTCCACCTGATGTTGTTTCAGGGCTACCGAACATAACACCAATTTTATTACGAATTTGATTGATGAAAATTAACAAAGTATTACTGCGTGATACAGAACCAGCCAATTTCTTTAATGATTGAGACATCAAACGTGCAGTTGTTCCGACAAAACTATCACCGATATTACCTTCTAATTCTGCCTTTGGAACCAATGCAGCAACAGAATCAACCACAACAACACTAACCGCACCAGATTTTATCAAAGTATCTGCAATTTCCAATGCTTGTTCACCTGAATCAGGTTGTGAAATAATAAGATTAGAAACATCAACACCAAGATTTTTTGCATAATGTGGGTCTAATGCATTTTCAGCATCAATATAAGCACATGTTCCACCTTTCTTTTGTGCTTCTGCCACTGCATGCAAAGCCAATGTTGTTTTACCAGAAGATTCTGGTCCGTATATTTCAATAATACGACCCCTTGGATACCCACCGATTCCCAAAGCAATATCTAATCCCAAAGAACCAGATGAAATAACTTCGATATTTTGTTGAGAACCATCACCCATTTTCATAATTGCTTCTTTACCAAACTGCTTTTGAATTTGTGCCAAAGCCATTTCCAATGCAGGATTTTTATTGGAAGAAGTTTCTTTAACTATTTCTTTTTTTGCCATTAAATAATCCCCTTTTCTTTTGTAAGAAAATCATACTAAGAAAACGACAATAACGCAAGAATATTTATTTCTTTGACCATAAAAGAATTGTTGACAAAACAGCCATTACAAATGTGATTAACCATACCGCAGAAGTATGCCTAAATATAGCAATACATATCGTTCCCATAACTGGTGCAACGACACTTGGGAAATTAACACTTGTTCTGAAAATACCATAATATCTTGATTGTTCTGTTTTCTTGGTTCCATTAAAGAACAATAAATCATGTGATGTTTCCATCAAAGCACCTGAAATTTGCCATAAAACAAATATAAACAACAAAGAATATCCAGAAGCCAACAATGCTATTAATGAAAAACACGCAAAAGATGTAAAACCAATTGTTAGCCAAAATCTTGGGCCAAATTTTTTAATTAACCCACCAATAAATGTTTCTACGACTACATAAGGTATAATTCCCAAAGATAAAATCAATCCCAATGTTTCATTTGTAAAACCATTTTCTATAACAATAATCGGAACATATAATAAACGCATTGAACGCAAAGCATAAAATCCGAAATTTACAACATAAGCACGCAACATACCCTGCTTTCTAAAAAACATACCTGCATTGATACGCAACGCACGCAAAGTATGTTTAAAATTCACGCGTTTAATTATTTTTTCTTCTTGAACTATGCCAAATTTATGAAAAAACAAAACACCTGAAAAATAAACTATGGCTGCGACCAACAAAGGAACACGATAATTACCATCAAACCAGCCAACAATTGTCATCGCAAACATAGGCGCAATAATAGACCCAATATTAGCCCATAAATGTAATCTTGCATTTAATTTTTCCATTCCAATACCTTTGGAAAAATCTGATATAAACAAAGGTAATAAAATCCCTAATAAAGTTAATGCTATGTTCGTAGCATAATCAATCGCTATAAATGTTGCTGGTTTTACAGCAAAACTCATCATCGTATAACAAATACCCAATGAAAACAGACAAAAATAAAGCAATTTTGTTTTTGAAAACCAATGCAAAATTTCAGTAGAAAAAATACCAACAACTACTGCAAACAACGCGTATACCGCCGCATACACACCAACCACAGCAGATGCAGTTGTTTCTGAAAAAAATTCTTTAAATATCCCAAGCAATACCAACGAATAAACCGCATTAACAATACAACTCGCAAAACCAGTAAACAGCCCAAGATTCGCAAAAGAATATCCTGTGACATTTTCATTGATGGAAAGATATTTTTCTCTACTCATATTATCCCTTGCGTTATAATATAACACAATTTATTTTTTTATATAAAGTTTTTTTTCTTACATATATCTTGAAGTATTTGCATGTGTCAAAGCGATAGCAATTGCATCACTTTCGTCTGCTGTTTTTGGATGTGCTTCTGGTAATAATATAGAAAGCATTTTATAGATTTGTTCTTTGTCTGCATGCCCCATAGATGTTAACGCTTTTTTAACTTTGTTTGGTTCATATTCAAACACAGGAATATTTTTCACAGCAATAGCAGTAATAGCAGCAGCACGCGCATGCCCTAACAATAATGTTGTTTTTGCATTTTTATTTACAAAGATAACTTCTATACCACATTCAGTTGGATTAAATTTATCACAAATATCTACAAGGCCATTAAATATAAAAGCCAATCTTTCTGGCAAAGACGCTTTGGTTGGTGGCAATATAACACCACTCGCAATATATTTACGCGAAGACCCGGCGACATCTATTATCGCCCAACCAGTATGTAAAAGACCTGGATCTATGCCAATTATTCTTTTCATATTTATTTCCTAATAGTTATTTTTTCCACAGCATCATAACCATAATAATTATTTATTTTATCTGTGCATTCTTTTGTCTTGTAAGATAATTCCAAAGAAAATGCAGGTGATACAGGACGCAACACTATATTAAATTTATTATTTCTTGTTTTTTTAACAGCAACTACATTTGAAATATTTGCTATTTCAACACCAACAATATTCACCCAATTATTAGTTAATTCAGAATCAGAAGCACGCACACCAAAAGCGTCCATCAAAGAACCAAACGCAGACGCTAATGTTTGCGGACTTGAAATTCTTTTTTGAATTTTTGTTTTTTTATCTTGGTTTGACATAACTATACTCTTTTGGCATCAAGATAAACATTTGACCTTGGGAATGTTGTCCGTGTGCCAATTCAAATGCTTCATCACCAACCCCAAAGTAAATATCTGCACGAACCCAACCTTTGATTGCACCACCAGTATCTTGGGCTATCATTAAACGATTAAATGAACGACCATCAGATAAAGATGTATTTATATATACTGGTAATCCCAATGTGTATATAGAATCGTCCATCGCAACAGATCTTATTTTTGATAATTTTACACCCATTTTACCGATAACATCGAAACTGCCTGCTTCGCGATAATAAACATAACGTGGGTTATTATCAACTAATTCATTTGCCAAAGCACGATGTTGTTTAAGATATGCACGAACGGCTTTCATTGTATATCCACCTTCTGGACGGATACCACGTTTTTTTAATTGTGCGCCGATTCCATTAAATGGCAAATCATTAGTAGAAGCAACATTAACTTTTACTTTGCTACCATCTTCTAAAATCAATGTTGCAGACCCCATATCTTGCAAATCAATTGGGTCTATCCAATATATGACACGGCCTATGCGGTTTTTAACCAAAGTTTTACTATCTACACCTTTATATTTACGAGCATCATTTGGCGTATCCATAATTGGAACACTGCATTTTTCTGTTTGATGACGGCAAGCATGAACCACAGGAGAATAATACCCAGTATAAGTTCCTGTTTTACCACCATTTTCATTAAATACCTGATAAGGTTGGAAATGTGATTCAAACCAAGCACGCACAACTGACACAGAAGCAGAAGAACTTGGCAACATATTGCATTTTTCACGCAATAATTCAGAATCAGGTATCACAGAACCATGATAATTGATTTTTGCAGCACATGTATTACGAAATGCCTGTAAAGCGTATCTGACATCGTCATCTTTCCAGCCAGGCAAAGCAGAATAACTTACTGCTTTCATATTAGATGGTATTTTTGAATTATCGCCAACATGTGTAGGTGTAGATAAATCACATCCAGCCATCGCAATAACAACCCCTGCCAATATTAAAAACTTTGCCAAATATCTAAATTTAAACATTTTTATATCTCCCCCACTTGTAAAACTTGTTTCCTAATGCTATATTATCATAAAACCGAGGATAAAAAAAGGAGCAACTTATGCCAAAGTTTAATATTATATCTCAATTCATGAAAGATATATCTTTTGAAAGCCCAAATGTACCAGAATTGTTTTTCAAAAAAGACAATGGTCAGGCAAAAATCGAAATAAATATTGATATCAATATCAAAGGTGCAGATAATAATTTATACATGGTTGATTTGATTACCAAAGTTCATTCTAAATTGGATTCAGACAATAAAACCATATTTTTAATAGAATCTACTTATACAGGTATGGTTCAATACGAAGAATCAGACGAAGAAACAAAGAAGAAAACTTTGTTAATTGATGTCCCAACTTTGTTATTCCCAACCGTTCGTGCATTGGTGACAAGATTGACAGCAGAATCAGGTTTTCCTGCATTCACAATGCAACCTGTTGATTTCGCAGCACTTTATGAACAAAGACAAAATGCTGCTAAACAAGCCGCAGAAAATAAACCTGCAAATGAATAATAAAAAATTCAATAAAAAGGCCGGCAAATGCCGGCTTTTTTATTATGATATTTATTGAATTTTAAGCAGCCGCTGTAAATACTTTCTGAACATCATCATTTGCGTCCAACGCATCTACTAATTTTTCAATTTTTGCGTATGCTTCATCATCTAAATCCATTGGCATATTTGGAACCCATGTTATTTCAGCATTTTCAGGTTCGCCCAATTTATCAGCCAATGCTTTTTGAATATTCATGAAATTATCAGGTTTTGTTGTTATGATAAAACCTTCTTCACTTGATTCCAAATTATCAGCATCAACTTCCATGACTAATTCCATCATTTCATCTTCGGTTTTACCAATAGAAGCAGGATACATAATCTGTCCCACATGTGAGAACATAAACACAACTGAACCTTCTTCACCCATATTACCGCCGTTTTTAGCAAATATATTACGGATTTCTGGAACAGTTCTACGTGGATTATCTGTCAAAGCTTCTACGATAACAGGAACAGCATTTGGGCCATAACCTTCATATCTTACTGCTACGAAATTATCTGTGTTTGCACCAGATGCTTTTTCAATAGCACGTTTAATATTATCATTTGGCATAGATGCCTTGCGTGCCTGTAAAATCGCCAAACGCAATCTTGGGTTGTTATCAGGATTTTTATCCCCTAACTTAGCCGCCATTGTTATTTCACGAGCCAATTTTGTAAACAAACCGCTTCGTGCCGCATCAACTAATCCTTTTTTATGTTGGATGTTGTGCCATTTACTATGTCCACTCATATTTGACCTTTTAATTTAATTAGATTAAAATTACACAAAAAGGATAACAAATGATTGGAAAATTGCAAGGCGTAATTGATTATATTGGTGATGGATATGTTATTTTGTTAACAAATGGGGTCGGATATAAAGTTTATACCCCTGAAATATTGTCTTTGAAATCTAATGTATCCCTTTGGATAGAAACCATTGTCCGCGAAGATTCCATACGTTTATTTGGGTTTTCTACACTTGCTGGGCAAAATCTATTTAACCAATTAACCAGCGTTTCTGGTGTTGGTCCAAAGGTTGCTTTGGCGATAATGGCTACAATAAAATCTGATATTTTGATGTCAGCAATTGCAACAGGCGATGCCAAGACAATTGCCACAACCCCAGGCGTTGGCAAAAAGGTTGCAGAAAAAATCATTGTGGAATTGAAAAATAAAATGGGCGGTGGTGCTTTTGATTTTGGTTCAGAAATATCTGGGGGCGTATTGCCTGATTTATTATCTGCACTTGAATCTTTGGGATACAGAAGAATGGATATAATAGATATGGCACAACATTTGGTATCACAAAATCCAGATATGGATGTATCTAAATTAATTCCAATGGCATTAAAAGAAATAAGTGGTAAATAAAAACATGAATAATAACGAAACAATTTTTGCTTTATCAAGTGCGCACGGAAAATCTGGTGTCGCAGTAATAAGAATAAGTGGCGATAATTTATCAGAACTTTTTGAACGCATTATAAATAAAAAAGAACACACCCCAAGACACGCTTATTATACAAATTTTCGTGATGAAAATGGCGATTTAATTGACCAATGTGTCGCAGTTTATTTTAATGCACCACATTCTTTTACTGGCGAAGATATGATTGAAATTTACACACATGGTGCTATGGCAGTTATAAATAAAACATTTGAATTTTTATGCACTAAGAATGCAAGAATTGCTGAAAAAGGTGAATTTTCAAAACGTGCTTTTTATAACAACAAAATGGATTTAACTGATGTAGATGGCTTGATTGCTTTGCTTGATGCACAAACAGATAAACAAAGACAAAGTGCACTTCGTTCTTTATCAGGTGAAGATTCAAAAATATATCAAGATTACAGAAATCAAATGATTGAAATTTCTGCCTATGCGGCGGCTATACTTGATTATGACGAAGACGATTTACCAAAAGACATTGATAAAAAAGTATTATCTAAGACAGAAAATTTATTACAAGAATTACAAAAATCTATTTCTGGTTTTCGTGGAACACGTGCTTTAAGAAATGGTTTTAATATTGTTCTTGTTGGCGAAACAAATGTTGGTAAATCATCTATATTTAATAAAATAATCGGTTCCAATCGTGCAATCGTTTCTGACATAGCAGGAACAACACGCGATGTTGTTTCAACACAAATTGACATAGATGGTTATTTAGTGAATTTATCTGATACAGCCGGTATTCGTGAAACAAATGATGTTATTGAACAAATCGGTATAGAAAAAACAAATTCAGAAATTGAAAACGCAGATTTAATAATTCATGTATATAACGAAAATCCTGAAAAATTATTACCAGATGAAATTAGTGTTATAAATAAATCAGATTTATTAAAAGATAAAACAAATAAAGATGTTATTTATATATCTGCAAAAACAGGTGATGGTTTCGATATTTTATTAAATAAAATCAAAGAAAAAATGCATGAATCTATGGATAATTCAGAATCACGTGTCGCAATAAACGAACGCAGTTATGAATTATTAAACGAATCTATTACAGAACTAAACAATGCTATAACTAAATACGATGGTAATTATGATATATTTGCAGAACACGTCAGACGTGCTGGTGATGCAATTGGAAAAATATTGGGCGTAATAACGACAAAAGAAATTGCAGACGCAACATTTTCACGTCTTTGTCTAGGCAAATAAAATTTAATAAAAAAGCCAGCAAATGCCGGCCTTTTTATTTGTATTTAATTTATTCTTTTCTGTCTGGATATTCCCCATCAATCAAATTCTTGCGAACAAGATGATGTTTGATTTTTTGGGTACTTGTCATAGGCAAATCTTTTGTAGTCATCGCAAAATGTGTCACCCATTTATATGAAGCAACTTTTTTATTTTGTTCTGCAATTCCTTTACCTAAATTTTCAAGTGTCATATCAGGACTTACTTGGAATACACCGTATGCAACTGTTTTGTCCCCTACTTTGTGTTCGAACACAGCTACATTTTTTACACCTTCTATTTCCAAGAACAATGCTTCCAATTCATCTGGATAAACATTTTTACCTGAATCAAGAACGATTACTTGTTTCTTTCTTCCTGCGAAATGTAATTCACCATTTTTATCCATGTACATCATATCCCCAGTATTAAAGAAACCTTTTTCATCAAACACAGTTGCATTAACTTCATCGTTATTTAAATAACCATTAAATACCTGATGTCCGCGCAACCATAAAACACCAACACCATTTTCATCTTTATCACGAATTTCACATTCGTTATTAGAAGTTGGTGCACCAATTGAATATGCTAATCTTTTACTTGTAGGTTTAGAAATACAGATTGGTCCAACCGTTTCTGTTAAACCATAACCTTGAATAAATGCCATACCCAATGATTCATAGAAATTTTCTACTTCTGGTTTTGTTGCAGCACCACCTGCAATTAATAATTTTGCACGACCACCAAAAATATCTAAGATAGGTTCTTGGACTTTGCGAACAAAGAAATCAAGTCCCATATCTTTCAATGTTTTTTGGTTTTTCAAAATAAATGATGCAACACGCCATTTATTTTGTGCCTTCATTCCATCAATTATTTTATTACGGAATAATTCCCAAATACGAGGAACAGCAGGTATTACATGTGGTTGGAATTTTTTGAAATCGTCCAAAATGTATTTTGGATTTATTGTTGGTTGTAAAACCAATGAAGCCCCATAATGAACGGTTGCCAATATTCCAATTGCAAAACCAAATATGTGATACAAAGGTAAAAATCCGTACATTACATCACCTGAATGAAAATATTCAGACATGTCTTCCAAAGAATTAGCACATTCTGTTAAATTAAAATGTGTTAATGGAACAACTTTTGGTGTACCTGTTGAACCAGATGTAAAAGACATGGTTGCTATATCCGTTGTTTCAGACGGATAAGGACGTAAATCATAATCTATTCCAGAATCTTTTTTTGTTATATCATAAAATTTAAATTTGTTTGTTTTATAGAAAAACGAAGGTTCAGCACACACAAATTTACATCCGGCAATTTCGCACATTTTATCATATTCAAGTGATGTTAAATTTGTATCTAACATTAATACTGTTCCACCCAAATACCATACTGCAAATAAAGTTAAAGGAAATTGTGGTAAATTATGAGATAACACCCCAACAACATCACCATGTTTAATTCCCATTTTATTCAAAGTTGCAGCCCTTTCGCGAACTTGTTCCAAGAATTGTGAATAAGTCACATTTTCACGAACCAAAAATAAATTTTCTGGCCATTGATTAACTGCATTTTCAAGTTTTTGATACATATTCATTTTGATACCATCCTAAATTTTATTCGTGTCTGTTTGTATATTTTCCATCCATCAACCATTGACGAACAACGTGATGTTTAATTTTCTGTGTACTTGTCACAGGCAAATCATCTGTTGTTAACGCAAAATGTGTCACCCATTTATAAGGTGCAACTTTTTTATTTTTTTCTACGATAGCAGCTGCTAATTTATCCATTGTCATACCTTCTTCAACACTGAATACCCCGTATGCAACGGTTTTATCATTTATTTCATGTTCAAATACAGCGACACTTTTTACGCCAGGAATTTCAATAAACAAACCTTCTAATTCATCTGGATAAACATTTTTACCAGAATCAAGAACGATTACTTGTTTCTTTCTTCCTGCGAAATGATATTCACCATTTTTATCGATAGAAACCAAATCACCAGTACAGAACCAACCATCTTTATCAAACGCTTCTTTGTTGGCTTCTTCATTATTCAAATAACCACCAAAGATTTGTTTTCCACGTGCCCATAACATACCAATACCATCGCTATCAGCATTACGAATTTGACATTCTGTATCACCCATTGGCGCACCGAAAGCATAAGGAACACGTTTTTTCAAAGGTCTTGAACAACAGATTGGTCCAACCGTTTCTGTTAAACCATATCCTTGAACGAAAGCCATACCTAATTGAGAATAGAATTTTTCTACCTCTGGTTTCGTAGCAGCCCCACCTGCAACCAATAATCTTGCACGACCACCAAACACAGAACGGATTTGATTTAATACTTTATCAACCAATTTACCCAATCCCAATGCACGTAATATTTTTTGGTTATTCATTATAAATGATACCAAACCCCATTTCTTTTTTGCTTTGATACCTTCTATAATCTTTTTGCGGAATATTTCCCATAACTTTGGCACAGCAGGTATAACCTGAGGTTTATATTGTGCAAAATCTGACATAATCGCATTTGGATTAATTGTAGATTGCAATAATATTCCCATACCGAAATGAAGTGGTGCTAAAAATCCAACAGCAAAACCAAATACATGATACAAAGGTAAAAATGCATAGAACATTTCACCTGGTTTTAACCATTGGCTAAGGTATTCCAAATTATCAGAACAAGAAACCAAATTAAAGTGTGTTAATGGTACAACCTTTGGTGTTCCAGTTGAACCTGATGTGAAAGATAATGTTGCAATATCTTCTTCTTTCAAAGGATATGCTTTCAAAGATTTATCTACTTCTTCATCTTTCATTTCTATATCAACAAAACCAAATGTTTTTGTTTCATAAAAGAAAGATTTTTCAGCACATACAAATTTAGCGCCTGTGATTTTAGTCATATTTTCATATTCAATTGGTGTTAAATTTGTATCCAATAATAATACTTTGGCACCCAAATACCATATTGCAAAAAGTGTTAATGGAAATTGTGGTATATTATGAGATAACACACCAATAACATCACCATTTTTTACACCCATTTTATGTAATGTGGTTGCACGTGCTTTTACCATATCTGTAAAATCTTTGAAATTCACATTTTCACGAACTAGAAATATTGTTTCTGGATTTCTTTCTACATTTTTTTCAAGCAATTGATACATATTCATAGTACATTCCTTTTATTTATCAAAACTTATTCATGTCTGTTGGTATAAACACCATCTATTAAATTTTGACGGACAAGATGATGTTTAATTTTCTGAGTACTTGTCATAGGCAAATCATCATTTGTCATTGCAAAATGTGTCACCCATTTATATGAAGCAACTTTCTTATTTGCTTCTGCAACAGCAGATGCCAGTTTATCCATTGTCATACCTTCTTCGACACTAAACACACCGTATGATACGGTTTTACCTTTGACATTATGTTCGAATACAGCGACATTTTTCACACCTTCTATTTCCAAGAATAATGCTTCTAATTCATCTGGATAAACATTTTTACCAGAATCAAGAACGATTACTTGTTTTTTACGCCCAGCAAAATGATATTGTTTATTTTTATCCAAGAACACCAAATCACCAGTATTAAACCAACCATCTTTATCAAAAGATTCTTTATTGGCTGTTTTATTATTTAAATAACCATTAAAGATGTTTGGCCCGCGAACCCATAATGTTCCAACCCCAGTTTCATCAGTATCACGAATTGTACATTCAGAACAACCAATAGGTGTTCCAAAAGCAAATGGCACACGATGTTTTACTGGTCTTGAACAACAAAATGGCCCAACCGTTTCAGTCATTCCATATCCCTGAACGAAAGCCAATCCCAATGATTCATAGAATTTTTCAACCTCTGGCTTTGTCGCAGCACCACCAGCAATCATGATGTTTACACGACCACCAAAGATATCAAGCAAAGGTTTTTGTATCTTTTTTACCAACCAACCAAAACCAAATCTTTTTAACATTTTTTGGTTATTCAATACAAAAGAAACCAACCACCACATACGTTTTGCCTTAATCTGTTCAATGATTTTATTACGGAAAACTTCCCATAATCTTGGCACAGCAGGAATACAATGTGGTTTATATGTTTTAAAATCGTCCAAGATTGCTTTTGGATTAACAGTTGGTTGCAATAATATTCCCATGTGGAAATACAAAGGTGCCAAAATTCCAGCAGCAAATCCAAATATATGGTACAAAGGCAAAAATCCATACATAACTTCGTTTTTATGCAACCATTGTCCCATATCAGCATAACAATCAATTGAATGTTTTAAATTTGCATGTGTCAAAGGTACAACCTTTGGTGTTCCGGTTGAACCTGATGTGAAAGATAATGTTGCAATATCTTCATCAGATAATTTTGCAGGTTTTAATTTTGAATCTGCTTTACCATCTTTGGTTTCTATATCAAAAAATTTAAAACCTTTGGCTTTATAAAAGAAAGATTTTTCAGCACATACAAACTTACATTTCACCAATTTAGTCATATTGTCATATTCAAATGGTGTTAAATTTGTATCCAACATCAATACTGTTCCGCCCAAATACCATATAGCAAACAAAGTTATTGGAAATTCAGGTATATTATGCGATAACAAACCAACAATATCGCCTGCCTTAACACCCGCTTTCTTTAATGTTGTAGCCCTTGCTTTAATAAGTTCTAATGATTTTTTAAATGTGATTTTTTCACGAACTAAATACAAGGCATTAGGCGATTCTTTAACCACCCGCTCTAACACTTGATACATATTCATAATATAAATTCCTTGTTGTTTTTATATTGGACAAGGTTTATTATAGTATTACAAAAAAAAGAAAGCAATTATGAAAATACTTACATTAAATATTAATTCTATACGCGCCCATATCGAAAGTTTCATGGAAATTTTGAAAAAAGGCGAATATGACACAATTTTAGTTCAAGAATTAAAGGTTGAAAATGCTAATTTTCCATATAATGTTTTTGACGAATATGGATATAATATAAAGGTTTTTGGTCAAAAATCTTGGAATGGTGTTGCAGTATTTTCTAAATATTCAATTGAAGATGTAATTATGGGAATGCCAACCTACCCTGATGTTAACGCCAGATTCCTAGAATGTGTAATTGATGGGCGTGTCCGTGTTATAAATACATATATGCCAAATGGCGATTGCATAGAATCCCCAAAATTCCCATATAAATTGGAATGGATGAATGCTTTTACAAAATATATTTCTCAATACATAGATTCCGAAGAACCTGTAATAATCGGTGGTGATTATAATGTCGCCATAGAAGACAGGGATATTTGGAATCCCAAAAATTATATTGGCTCTTCTATTTCAGCACCTGATGCCCGTGAAATAATGCAACAATGGTTGGATATGGGCTGGGTTGACGCATGGCGTAAATTACATTCAAACGACATAGATTATACATGGTATGGTTATCGTGGTCGTGATACCGTCGGCAATAAACAAGGATTGCGTCTTGATTATTTCCTTTGCAATAAAACAGCAACAAATATGATAAAAAATTGTGAAATAGACATCAAACCACGTTTGGCTGATAAACCAACAGACCATTGTGGTTTAATGATAGAACTTAAAGATTAAAAACCATATTTTGCAAAATTTATCAATCTCATTTGTTCTTGGCTTATTCCTTTACCATAAGTATTCAGTTTAAAATCGTATGTTATATCAGGTGCACTATATTTGGTTATAAAACTTTCCACCTTGCTATAGGCAGCATCCATCATAATTTTTACATCTTCACCTTCATAAGTACACAAATTCAAATCGCCACGTTTTAATTGTAAAACCTGCAATTTTGGTGTCTGACTATGGTCTGGCATTTTTAATACATATCCACCTTGTTGTAAAATACAACATTCAAAAGGAATTTGTATTTCATCCCCATTTTTCATTTCTTCTTCTGTTGGGCCTTTACCTGTTTTTATATCTAAAACCATATCATTCCAAATAACATCTGCTTTGGCACAAACTTTCACACCATTTACAACGATAAAACCATCTTCTTCTTTTTTCGCAGGTATAATATGTTTGCATTTTTCTGATACATATTCGGCAATTTTTTCTATTCTCTTGTCCCAGAAACGATACAAAACAGAATTTGCTGATACCTTGGTTAAAATTTCGGTTCTCATTCTTAGTGCCAAATCATCTTTGCTCATCGTAGTAGAATTTTCTATGGCATTATGAACACAAGTTCCGAAAAATCTATTATCTGGCAAAGCCCAATAATCATCTTCTATTCTTAAACCTAATATATTCTTGATATAAAATTCATAAGGGTTATCGTCTATTGTTTTAAGTGTTGTAATATGTATATTTGATTTACCAATAGGCGCACAAGGTGCTTTGAATTTTAATAAATCTTCTTCTACTTCATCTTGCTTATATATTTCTTTTAATATTTCAGTATCTCTTTCAATTTCATCGCCATTTGCAATTGCAACACGTGATAAAAACCTTGATTCCAAAGTAAGTGCAGAATCAGATTGTGTTGTTCTTAACCAATACACTTCATCAGCACAAGATAAATTAATAAAATCAAGTGCCATCAAAGAAACTTTTTTATTTGGAGATGGCAACCCTATGGCTTCTGATATATCGTGTGGCAACCAAGCATTTTGATATCCTTTTGATGGGAACATACCATCATTAAGACCTGTTAATATAACAACATCTGCATTTTGCATACGTGATTCAACCATACCCAAAACACGAATATTACATTCGTCATTTAATTTCTGTCTTATAGAAACACCGCTTATTGTATCTGCAACCAAACCACGTATATCAGAAAATTTTAATTTTGCCTTGGCCTTTTCTAATTTATTAATATTTTTCTTTAAAAATTCTGACATTGTTTTAAGAGATTTCCAAATTGGTGCATCATCTTCATTATCAATTTTAAATCTAGGTCTAAATTTATATTCAGGATTTTTATCAATAAAATTTACCAACATATCTAAAATATTATTGTCAGATTTTCTTAATAATTCATCAAATTCTTCTTCTGGTAAATTAGACCAATCATCAAATAAATTTAAAATTGCACGACCAACATTAGTCATATTTCCAGGTGTTCCAACAGAAAAATCTGCATTTAATCCAATTGCATCAAATTCTGTTTTAATTCTTTGATTTCCAGCAGCATCAGGGGTAATAACCAAAACAGATTTATTTTGTTTTACTGCTTCTTGTGCTATGTGTGCAACTGCTTTGGCTTCCACAGATTCACGAGGACATTCTATCAATTTAATTTTATCCATATTGACATTTTGAGCCAATTCCCCGGTATTACCAAAAGCAATATTGAAAAATTCTAAATTTTCATTTGTACCCTTGTCTATGATTTTTACATCATCTATTCCCATATTTAATTTTTTCAAAAAATTATATTCGGAATGATAAGGGTTAGTATCCACTTCAAAATCTTCTATCCTGCCCTGTATATTTCCAGACAAAATAATTATACCATTATCGCGTTTTGCAATTTCGCACATTAATTCAGCGGTTGTTGGTACAGATGCAGTTGACCCGCAAACAATAACTTTGTTATATCTGTCAAATTTCGAAACCCATTCTTTTATTTCTTCTTTGTTTTTTTCAACAGATGTTTTTCTTTTTGGGTCTTCCATAACATCTTTTATTTTATCTAAAAGCACAGATTTCATTTCAAAGAATTTTTCTTTATCTTCACCAATTGTTTCTTTCCAATTTACACTTGTTATTTTTAACCCAGTATTTTGATTTTCTATATAATCTTGCATGCGAATAAAATCATGTGCCAAAGCCAATACTTGATTTATAGAAAAACCTGTCTGAGCCAAAAGACATGCCAAAGTAATAACACGTTCTTGATTAGACATAACAGAAGAATCTTCTGGTTCTTCTTCGTCTTCGCCTATTTCTTCAACACCTGAACCCAAAGGAATCAAATAAGGTAAAATAACCGCATGTCCAATTTCATTAACAATCTTTTTTTCGAAAACACGTATAGCCCTGCGTGAAGGCAAAAATATTAACACTTTGGAAAAATCTTGTTCGTCTTTAATCATATCCCACAATGCATCTAAGATGTATAACGGATTAGATACTTTGTATACATTATTATTTGACACCGATTATCCCCTTTAATTTTTCAAGACCTATTTTCTTTTCAGCAGATGTTTCGAAAATTTCTTGCATCATGGCTGGATGATTTTCATGCGATAATTTAATTTGTGTTGCTTCGCGAATTTTTTTATCTTTTTTTGTATAAACAATCTGATAACAGATTCCATTATTATCACAAAATTCCATCAATTCCATATCAGAATCTTTTGGCCCAATTCTTGAATCAATCAAAATAAATAATCTTTTTAATTGAGAACGTTTTAATAAATATTCTTCTAATCTTTCAAGCCATCGCAATGCTTCTGTTTTTGATACACGCGCATACCCATATCCAGGCAAATCAACAATCATTACCCTGTCATCAAGATTGAATAGATTTAAACTTTGTGTTCGACCTGGGGTATTAGAAGTCCTTGCTACCTTTTCACCAATAATGGCATTTATCAAAGAAGATTTACCAACATTACTGCGCCCAACAAAAGCATATTCTGAAAATTGTGTTTCAGGTAAAGATTTAAATGTTTCAAAAGAACCAACAAATTTTATCATTATTTATTCACTAATTTTTTATACGCTTCTTTCTTTGATATCCCAGCCATTTTTGCCAATTGTGCTGCCGCTGATTTCGTAGAATTATTAACAATATCATTAACAATTTCACTTATTTCTTCATCAGACATTTTTTTATCAGGTGCAGGCGCAACGACAATAACTATTTCCCCACGTGGTGGTTCAATATTAACCAAATCAGCAGGATACCCAATAATTGTTTGTTCGTATATTTTTGTTATTTCACGAACAATCGCAATTTGTCTTTCTGGCATAACATTCGCCAGCACTTTAATTGTATCCATAATTCTGTTTGGGCTTTCATAATAAATAATCGTATGACGAATTTTATTATCTTCACGAACTTTCTTTTCATCAAAGAACCCACAGAAAGTAAATCTATCTGTTGGAAATCCAGATAAAACCAGCGCAGAAATCGCAGCAGTAGGCCCAGGAACCATAAATACGGACACCCCGCCCAACCTTGCAGCACGAACCAATCTGAATCCAGGATCACTTATTCCAGGCATACCTGCATCAGACACCACAGCAATCGACATACCACTTTGAATTTTACCAACCAAAGAATCAACCACTTCCCTTTCATTATGTTCATGACAAGAGACAACTTTGGTTTTAATATCAAAATGTTGTGCCAATTTACCAAAAACACGCGTATCTTCTGCCGCCACCAAATCAACACTTTTCAAAATTTCAATTGCCCTTGGCGACAAATCAGACAAATTCCCGATAGGCGTTCCAACAACATAAAGGCCTGATTGCATTTTTTATCCTTTTATAGTAGAATGATACATATAAAAAATAGGTTTTTCAATGTATATAAATAAATTTTTAATAATTATGGGGTTAACCGCGTTATTATCAGGTTGTGGTGGAACAAAAACTTTTAATTTTAATCAACCTGACGCTGTATCTAATCCTACTAATGTTCAAGATAGTTATTTATCTTCCACATCTTTATATGGTTCAGATGACGGCGGAAAATCTGCATCTATTGCTGTTTTATTGCCAATGACTGGTGATTTTAGAACGATGGGAAATGACATTAAAACATCTGTTGAAACAGCATTTTTAAGAAAAACCAAACCAAATATAAAATTAACATTCTTTGATTTATCAGGAACACGTGCAAATCGCGATATTGTTATCGGTCAGGCATTAGCTTCCAATCCAGATGTTATCATCGGCCCAATTTTTGCCGAAGACACACGGATCTTGCGCGATAAAAAATCTTCTAATACCCCGGTTATATCATTCACATCTGATGTTTCAGCATTGGGTGATGATGTTATCAGTGTGAATTTAATCCCAACACAAAGTATTGAAACAATTATTCGCCAAATGATAATTGATGGTGCAAAAAGCATGTTGGTTTTGGCACCAAACGATGAATCAGGTCAAACAATGGCATCTGTTGCAAACAAAGCAGCCAGTTTATATGACGTTCCTATACGTGGATTATTTTATTATGATTCAGGAAATTCAGATTCTATAAAAGATGTTGCCATGCGTGCTTCTATGTATAACACCCGTATCGCAGTTAACAATCGTGCAAGGGAAGTTTTATCAGATATATTAAACAAAGAAACTTTAAATGCTAATCAAAGATATTCTTTGAAAAAGCAACTTGAAAAGATAGAACGTTCAGAAACATTGGGTGATTTACCTTACGATGCTATATTATTCCTTGGCAGTGGTGAAGATTCAAAAACATTGGCTTCGTTTTTACGTTATTATGGTATAAAAAATCGTGATATAGCATTTTATGGAACAACATTATGGCAAAATTCAGATATCGCATCAGATTTAACAATGAGTGGTTCTAAATATGCAACATTACCTGAAATTTCAGAAAACTTTGTTGGACTTTATAGCATGGTCGCAGGTAAAGAACCAAACCACATGGCGTCTTTTGGTTATGATGCAGCCCATTTAGCATTAGGTATGTTATATAGCCCTAAATCACAATCTGCATATTTATATGACCCAAATGGATATGTTGGAACAAGCGGTATTTTCCGTATTCAACCAAATGGTGAAAGTGAACGCGGTTTACGTATAATGGAATTAAATGCGTCTGAAACGCCAAATACATTGAAAGAATCTCCAACTAATTTCATTACAACATTGTATAATGTCCGTTCAAATAATTTGCGTCCTGTTTCAGAAAAAGAAATATCAACACGTGGAATTAACCCTGGCGATTACATAAAAATCCCTGAACATTTACGCAAAAAATCTGCATATAAAACAAAAACTATTGGTGCAAATTACATAGAATCAGAAACACCAAATAATCCAGATGCACCAATACAAATTTTTGCAGAAGATACCAAAGAAATCATCGTAAACCCTGATTATGAACCAGTCAAACTTGAAAACGTATCAAGACAAAATATAGATAGTGTTGAAATAGAAGAATAAACACTTGCGTTTTGAAAAATATAAGTTATAATCAATGGGCTTGAAATTAAGTTGCGAGCATAGTTCAAAGGCTAGAATGCAAGCCTTCCAAGCTTGAAATGAGGGTTCGATTCCCTCTGCTCGCACCAAAAGATGTGGGCGTGCGCCGGAGTTGGAGAGCCGGGGCAGACTGTAAATCTGTTGTCTTACGACTGAGGTGGTTCGAATCCACCCACTCCCACCAAAAATAGAAACCGACCTTTATGGTCGGTTTTTTATCTTTTCCTTGTTGTGAATTCTTTCCATTGCTTTTCTGTTATTTGTGAAGGAAAACCTTTGTTAAGATAGCCAATTGCTGTCATTTCTTCTAATTTTTGTTCACCTTGTTTACCAAAAATATATCTTATTTCTTCTGTTGTAAAAGTATCAGCTATCGTTGCATAGTGCAAAATATTCAGCCACAAACCATATTCATGATTATACTTATATTCATATTCTTTATATTCACATAAATCAAAAAAGTGCCCTATGTCTGTCAATAGTTTACGCCACTTCAGTTTTATTGGATTAAAACCCTGCAAACTAATTGGTATAAAAGGTGTGTTCTTTCTCATTCCTAAACGAATCAAACCAACCTGGCCAAACTCTTTTTCTATATCTGATTTATTCATAAAAAATACCTTTGTTTACTTTATTCTTATATAAAAACAATGATGGTTCAATAAAAAAACGATATTAATTTTTGCTAACGCTACAGCAAGACTGGCTCGCCGGCACCTCAAATACATTTTAATACTATAACCGCAGTTTCGCTTTCTGCTTGATTTTGGCTAATTTTATTCTATCATGTAATTATAAAGACAAATAAAAGGAGCATAATATGGCTTTTTATACAGATTGGTATGATTATGTAAATACAAATGATTTTCTTAAATTGCCTCAGCAAATCAGCGCTGACGCTAAAACAGAAGATCAAAGAAGACCACAAAAAAGTGAAATATATTTGATGTTAAATGGTCTTTCTGAAATTTATTCACAAAATTCCAAAGTGGCTTTTGCCCCTCAGGTTGGTGAAGTGGTATCAGATACACTTATCGAATTAGGCAAAGCAGCACAAACAAAAGAATCATACAGAAAAGCATTAACAGAAAAAGAAAACTGGATTAAATATTGTGCTTTGTTTTCATTGGTATTTTATGAAAATCAGGCAAGCATGTTGTTCTTGCATAAATTATGTGAACAATTTAAAACAGATGTAAAATTGACAGACCTTATTATGGAACAACATAATATTTTCTTGCAACGTCAAATCCCACAAAGTAGCGTTGCAAAAATGGCTAAAGAATTAAAAGCAAATGTAAAATAAAAAAACGACCCAGAAAATTCTGGGTCTTTTTTTAATATCCAATAACTTGTTCTGAACCATACCTGGCAAGCGTTGCTTTTGCCATTTGAATTTGTTTATTTATATTAGATATTCTTTTTATTTCAGCATCTATTAATCTGTCAGCAATTTTTTCACAACCATTATCTATCTGTTTTTCAAGTTCTGATTTTGTTTTTCCTATTTTACAAGGTTTCTTTTTTCTTTTTGATTTATAATCGGTTTCAACAAAATCACCAACATATATTTCTGGATATACATCATGGCCAGATTTATTCCATGTCATTATCCCAGACATTTTCCATTTTTCTTTGTTTTTATAATTCACATAAAAATATATTGTTCTTAGTAAATTGAAAAACGCCTTGCTTTTAGATTCGAATTTAGTTTTGTTCGCCATATTATTGGCTTCTGAAACACAATATATTTTCAATAAATTCCTTACAAATTCTTGTTTATCAGATTGAACTTTGTACCAATAAAAATCTTCGTGCCAACTATCATACCAATCACTATAATGGACGATTTCATACACAGGCGTTATAAAAGGTATAATTTGTAATAAATCTTGTTTAACAATTTTGACTAGTTTAGTTTTATATAAAGTTTTGAATTTTTTAGGGTCAGAATAAAATAAATCTTTTGTTGGTTGTGGAAAATTATTTAAAAAATATTTTGTTTCTATTTTTTCATTATCCATAAAAGCAATCCTTTTTTTGAATCCGTTGCTATCATATTTATATAGAATAAAAAAACAATTTAATTATTTTAAAAAATCACATATTAGCCACTTGCTTATTTTGATTTTAATGATACAATTTTAAGTGTATTATTTAAAAAACAAACCCCACATTGTGTGGGGTTTTGTTTTATCTTCTTACTTGACCTTTGTGATATTCATTTAATTTATAAATAACACCTATTTCCATCGTGTTGCGCACACCAGATGTGCTTGGAAGATGTGTTTTTGAATTAAGGTTTTCACAAGGAAACACGTTCAAACGCCATTTAGCATTTACTTTGAAATTTTTATTTATTCTGTATCCAAGTCCGCCACCAAAAACAACAACAGGCCCATAATTACCATGATTATCAAAATGCCAACCTAAACCACAATTACTATCAAATGTCAAACCCCACCAACCAATACCGGCATTTATATTGAAAGTATTTATAAAATCTTTGACCGACGCACAACCTACTTCCTTAGGGTCAACAAATTTATATGGTTCACCAGTCATAGTGTTTACATTTTGAATATCGTAAATATTGTAAGCACGTGAATTAAAACTATGGAAATCAAAACGACCTGAAAAACCAATATGATATTCATAATTAGATTTACCATGTTGACCAGACCAATTCAAAGCACCTAATTCAACAAAGAAACCAGGATTAAAACCTTCAAGGTCTTTCCCCTTGATTTGAGAATCTATGATTCTTGATGGCAACAAATGTTCAACACCTGCACCAATATTAAAAGTATATTCGCCCACAGAAGGTAATTGATTATCCTTGTTTTCTGCGCTTAACCCTTTAGATACAGGCAACAAAGATGCAATAACAAACAAATATTTTGCTGTATCATGTTTTATATTAACTGACATAAAAAACCTTTTTTATAAAACAAACTATGCTACAAATAATAAAATTGTCAAGATTTTTATATTCTTGTTCTTTACCCTATTCTTTTTTATACTTAGCAGTATCAAAACCAAAGGACGAATTATGTTAAATAAAATTTTGATGATAATTTCCGTATTATTAATTGCCGCATGCGATAATGTTGATGTATCCAGATATCCAGAAGGTGTACAAAAATGTTATAATGGTATTATTTACGATAATGATAATTGTACAAAAAGTAAAAGAACCATTGTCAAATATTGCGAATGCTCCGAAGCACAAGAAGAAAAACTAAAAGTAAAAGCCGAAGAACTTAATAAAGGTTTACGTGGTGCACATGCCTTTGCTGGTGCAATGAATAATACAATGAGTGGCTTCTTTATGGCTGGTATGAGGAATTCCGCACAATCACAACTTGAAGAATATGCACAAAAACTTTATGACGAATGTGCAAAAAAGACAGGTTATACACGCATAAAAAATTGCAAAAAGACCGAAGATAAAAAAACAAAATAAAAATATTATAAA
>JAFZIM010000005.1 GCA_017554365.1 Alphaproteobacteria bacterium
AACACCCTGAGATAATCCGACACCTATGATTAACCCTATCATTGAACCAATAAATGATATCAATATTGATTCAGACAAAAACTGAATTACTATTGTGCTTTCTTGGGCGCCGATGGCTTTGCGTATGCCAATTTCACGCGTTCTTTCTGCAACTGAAACCAACATCATATTCATAATTCCAATTGAACCAACCAACAAAGATACTGCCGCAATCGCAATCAATAATAATGTCAAATATCCTGAAACCGTATTCATTGTTTCCATAACCTGTTTCATATCAGTTATTTGGAAATCATCTATATCATTTTCTTTCAATTTATGACGTTGTCTTAATAATGCTGTTATTTGTTCTATGACGACATTATTATCTGCATCTTGATATATCTTCAAAGCAATTTGACGCACAGCATTTGGAAAATAAGACCCCACTATTCTTTTTTTCAATGTAGTAATTGGAACAATTAACATATCATCTTGGGACCCCATCGCAGAATCACCTTTGGCTTTGGTCACACCAATAATTGTCATCGGGGTATTGCGAACACGAATAATTTCACCAACTGGATTTTTTGGTAATCCTAATTCTTCTGCTGTCTCTGGCCCAATAACAGCATAAGTCGCAGCATTTCTTACTGCTGAATAATCAAAAAATGTTCCATATTCCATTTCTATATTTTGAACGACAGCATATCCTGGATATACACCAACCATAGATGTCGCCCAATTTTTATTTCCATATACAATTTGCGCAGAAGAACTTTCAGTTGGTGTGACAGCAGCAATATCTGGCAATTTTGCCAAATCTTGAACATCGTCCAAAGTCAATGTCATACGATTCCCTGTTCTTACCCCTGCACTTTGTGATGCGCCTGCACGTATCATTATTGTATTTGTCCCAAGTGATGAAAATTGGTCTGTAATTGATTGTTGCACCGTTTCCCCAACTGCAACCATAACCACAACCGCCATAATTCCAATAACTATACCCAACACGGTCAAAAAAGAACGCATTTTATTTCCACTTATAGACAACCAAGATTCATGTGCAATATCATATATCGTCATTTTTTGCCCGCTTTCTTTTCTGATTTAAGCAATACCGATTCGTTCTTTGGAATTGGCCCATTATAAGTTATACGACCATCGTAAATGTGAATCACCCTGTCCGCATATTTCGCAATTTCAAATTCATGGGTAATCATCACGATTGTTATTCCCAATTCACGATTTAATTTTTTGAAAAATTTTAGAATTTCATTTCCCATTTTTGAATCAAGTGCGCCTGTCGGTTCGTCAGCCAATATCAATTTTGGATTGCCAGCCAATGCACGTGCTATCGCAACCCTTTGTTTCATACCGCCTGATAATTGAGTCGGTAAATATGTTTCAAATTTTTCAAGCCCAACCAATTTCAACATTTCGCGGGCGCGTGATAACCTTTCATTCATAGGCAACCCACGATACATCAATGGCAACATAACATTATCCAATATATTGCGTTTAGGTAATAAATTAAAATTCTGAAAAACAAAACCTATATATTCGTTTCTTATCTTTGCTAATTCATCAGGTAATAAAGTAGAAATATCTTTGCCATATAATTCATATAAACCTGAACTTGCAGTATCCAGCGCACCAATTATATTCATACATGTAGATTTTCCAGAACCACTTGGGCCCATAATCGCAACAAATTCCCCAGCATTGATTTGGAAATCTATATCAAATAAAACCTGCTGTTCGCCACCGATTTCCAATGGGAAACTTTTACAGATTTTTTTCATATAAATTATTGGAACTTGTTTCATAACATCACCCTTTAAGGTCTTGGACCGCCAGGTCCGCCCATACCACCACGGCCACCACCACTCTTATTAGATGCTGTTTGTCCCATATATCCAACAATTATTTTATCGCCTTCTTGGATTTCATCAGATTTAATTTCTGTTTCTGTTGGACTTGCAAGGCCTTTGGTATATTTTACAAAAACAACTTCGCCTTTTCTTTGAATTGCCAAGTGTGTTTTTGGTGTTATGTTTTCATCAACTTTTTCAAAAATATTATTAAAACTGCGTAATAAAAATGCTGAATTTTGTGCTTTCCAAACATCTTTCACAGAATCAACAATAATTGTCACAAAAGCAGTCATTCCAGGCATCAATTTTAAATCTGCATTATCAACATCAATTACAACCGTATAAACCACAACATTAGATGTTGTTGTCGGTGATAATCTTATTTGACGCACAGACCCCACAAATGTTTGACCTGAATAAGCATCAACCGTAAATGTGACAGATTGTCCCTGTTTGATAACACCAATGTCCGCTTCGGATACAGAAGTTTCTATTTGCATTTTTGTTAAATCTTCTGCGATTAAAAACAAATCAGGTGTTTGGAAAGACGCAGCAACCGTTTGTCCTTTGTCAACCTTTCTTGAAATAACCGTTCCATTCACAGGCGAAGTAATTGTTGCATACCCAAGATTTGTGACTGCTTTATCATACTGAGATTGCGCACGAATAACAGATGCTTTGGCCTGTTCGTATTGTGTTTTTGATTGTTCCATTTCAGATTTCGCAATAAAACCATCTTTGAACAAAACAACATTTCTGTTATATTCGTTTTTTGTATAAGTACTTTGTGATATTGCAGAATCAAGTGTTGCTTTGGCTTCATCAACAGACGCCTGTAAAACAGATGGTTCTATCTTTAATAAAACATCACCCTGTTTCACAACAGAATTATAATCTACATAAATTTCTTCGATTGTACCTGAAACCTGAGAACCAACATTGACCGTATTTACCGGCATTATTTCACCTGTGGCTGTCACAATTTGCGAAATATCACCACGCGATATATTTGATGTTATATATTTTTTATCAGATGTTTTAGTATCTTTTCCTATAATAAAAAACACAACTGCGATTACGCCAGAAATAGCCAACAACCATTTATGACGCCAAAACCAATTTTTATTTTTCTTCATCTTTTATTCCTTCGATTTCAGATTTTATTTCACCAATAGCCAACGCAACAGCCGCCCTTTTCACAAACAAATCATATTTTGCTGAATTATTCTGTCTTTGTGCGTTAACTAATTCAGATTGTGCCGTTTGCCAATCAAGCATTGTTGCACGTCCAACCTTATACATACCGGAAACAACGCGTTCACTTTCAGTTGCAGATTTCAATAATATTTCTGTTTGACTTAATACATTTCTGGCAGTTTTATAATTTTGATACGCACTAAATATATCTAATTGTGCGTTGTTTTGCGCATTTTGTTCGTTAAATTTTGCACGTTCGTAATCTGATTCAGCCGCACGAATACCATACATATTTGCAAAACCTGCAAACAAAGGCATAGAAGCACGAATACCAATTGAACCACCTATTTTTTCAGATTCAGGTTGAAAAACCCCAGGCAATTTTTCATCGTTCCATGACACAGAAGCCGACGCAGATATAGATGGCAAATTTTTCAAAAATGCAGAATTTCTTTTATGCCATGCAGCGTCTTTTTGTGCCGTTGCCTTTAACAAATCAGGTCTTTTCTTTTTCGCAATTTCAATCAATTCTTCAATACTTTCGCTTTCTGCATCTGTTCCGAAAGTTGATGACATATCTTTGATTTTTATTTCTTCATCAGCAGGAAATGACAATTTATTTAACAAACCTGCCTTGATAATTTCACGATTGTTTTTCAACTTTTCCAAAGACAAATTCGAAGAAGCCAATGTTGTTTCCGCTTTATACACATCGGCTTTGGCTACAACACCTGCATTAAATTTCTTATTCGCAGTATTATAAGCGGTCTGGGCCACACTCAATGCCTTTTCAGCAGCAACAACATCTGCATTTGCTTTTAATAATTCATAATAAGAACCAACCAATCCATAAACATAATTTTGTACGCTGTCCTTAAAATCAAAACCTGCTGCACGATATGTCGCCAATGTGCTAGCCATATCAGATGTTCTTTTGCCAAAATCAAATATTAAATAAGACGCAGAAATTGACGCACCATAATTCCAATCATCCCATTGTTCGTTCTTATAATTTTTACCGGCAGAAATTCCCGCACTAATTGATGGCAAATAATTTGAATAAGCAGCATTTTTATTGAATCTTTGTGATTGTAATGAAGCATACGCAGCCGCAGTTTGTGGATTACGACATAACCCCAGTTTAATAACATCTTGCAAAGATTGTTCTGATTGCGGAATATGACGCATCGTCGCACAATCATCATCACCAAACACAAAAGTTGGCATAATCGTCATAAACACAACTAACCATTTCTTCATAAAAATCCCCTGACCTACATACCTATGAATTAAATCATATCAAATTTAAATTTATATGTGCAATATTTTTTTCAAAATTTTTTATACTTGTTTATTTTCATAAAAGCGATTAAAATGAACCTATCATGAGAAAAAGAATTTATATTTTTGCTTTGTCTTTGTGTTTGTTCGCTACTTCTGTTATGGCAGAAAGTGATAAACCTGAACGTTTTATAAATAAATCTTTGTATAAAAATGTTTATCCATCTACGATAAACAATACAAAACCAACACCGCTAAAAACAAACACTTTGACATCTACTACTGGCAATACAAAATCTATGAACACAACGGGAAAACGTCGTGTTGTTAAAAGAAATACTCGTGCCCGTGCTGCAACAAATAATCAGCCACAACCAAATTCAAATCGTCGTGTTGTTCAACGTAAAAATGTTGCACGTTCTGCTTCAAATAATAATCGTAATATGCAACCACGCAAAATTGGAAATACATCTACATCACGTACAAATCCAAAACGTAATGTCGTTGCACGTTCTGCTTCTTCTAATAATTCTAAACTGCGTGTTCGTTCTGCCACAAATAAAACAGACGCAAATGCAACATATAAAATGAATGCAATATCATCACAACGTTGTTTTGCTGATTATAAAGAATGTATGGAAAGATATTGCAAGCAGGAAAACACTGCATATAATCGTTGTTATTGCAGCGCTAAATTGGCACAGATAGATGAAAAATACCAATCAAAAATAGATTCTTTGGCTCAACAAATAATTAAATTGCAATATAATACAAATGTGACAAGTGATGAAATCAAAGAATATTGGGATAATTCTATGGGACAATATACAGGAACAAACCCATGGGTTAACATAGATAACGCATTAAACATAAAATGGGCTGATATGGAAAGTCGTGTTCGCGGTCAAAATGCTTTTGCCACAGGTCATCAATATTGTGTAAATCATTTGCGTTCATGTTCTTCTATGTCTTCTAATATGCGTGATGCTTATAAATCAGAAATATCACGTGATTGTGCTGCTTATGAATCAAGTTTGCAAAAAATACAAAATGCCGCTGAAAGTGTAATAGAGAGTTATGGTAATGACTAAATTTATCGGTACAGAATATAGTCGTGGTGCAACGGCTAATATAATTGATGGTGGGCCTGCTTTGGCACCACGTGCTGTTCAGAAAATGTTTCCTAATGATGATTGGGTAATTATAACCCCTGATGATAAAAGCATCGAAGATTGTATGGCTGACAGATTTGGTGATGCTTTTGAAATGTTAAAAAAAATATATTCTGCAACACCAATCGAAAAACATATTTTAATAGGTGGCGACCATTCCGTAAATTTCGGTCATTTTTCAGCAATTTCTGATATGTACCCAAATGAAGATTTGTGTTTGATATATTTTGATGCACATCTTGATATCCATAGTCCTAAATCTTCTATCCAAGAAGCATCAGGCGCCCCACATGGAACAAATGTCCGACATCTTCTTGGCGAAGGCGATGAACGTTGGCTTTCTTTGTGCAAAAAGAAACCTGCACTTAGACCTGAAAATTTATTTTATTTTGGTTCACGTTCTTTTGAACCATCTGAAATAAAATATGTGAAAGACAATAATATTTTTTATCGCACCCCATTACAATTACAAACACCAAATGATTGGGAATCTGTTTTCAGCGAAGTTCGCAAATCTATTGGCAATAAAAAATTTATTATTTCTTTTGATTTTGATGGTCTTGACCCAAAATATTTCAAAGATGTTTGGGTTCCAGAATCAAATGGATTATCGCTTGATTTTGCACGTGCTTTTTTAAATGAATTCAGCGACGCAATTGGTTTTGAATTTGTAGAATATGCGGTATCTGGTGATAAAGATTCAGAAAATATTGTTCGCGAACTTATCGGCATATTGCTGGAAAAGTTTGCTTAAAATATTTATCAAATATTTCTATGTTTTTCTTTTTCAAGAGATTGTTTATTTCTTCTCGTTGACTATTATTTAAACATAATCTGTTGTTATTTACATATTCATTGAAAAACAATTCTGTTGCAGAATAAAAATCATCTTTATCAAAATTAGTTCTCAATTTACTATATTTATATTTAATCTGTGCAAGATTAGAAACCTGCATTGTACGATACCATTTACGAACATTATAAGATAAATTACCATACCAAGTTTTGTATGTTTCACCATAATCTGTACGCAAACCATTTATAAAATTACATTTACGACAATCTGATTCTGAATTACTTGTTTCAAACACAGGGTGAAGGCGACTTGGTATCACAAAATTATCATCTTGTTGTTCTTGCCAATCGCTTATCATATAACCATTACTATGTAATTTACCAATATAAATTGTATTATTTTGTTTTGGTTCTATTTTATTCGCGCAAAACGATATTGGGATTTCATAAAAAGCCCCATGATGTTTATATTGCTTTTCAACATTTTTATAAATCTTTAACGCATATTCTGTACCGATTTCTGGGAAAGATAATTTATATACATTTCCAAATGAGCCTTCCCATGTTTCATAGGCAATGCCAAATTCATCTGTGCATTTGTAAGTTTCCAATAAACAATATGTGTTAAATATTTTTCCTATTTCTGAAATATTATATGTTTTATGTTCACGTTTGCTTAAATTATCACCATATTTTGCAACTATTTCATCTAGTGCTGCAAAAAATTCTTTCGTTTTTTGCTTAACTTCCTCTTTTTTTACCAATTTCAACAATTCATGTGGCAAAGCCCCAAGATGCAAATCAACATTAGTTCTGGTTGTTATTTCTTGGATATTATCAGTACCGTGTTTGCGAACATATTTAGTCAAATGGGTATATTCAACTTTTTTTATTCCCAAAGAATATAAAACCTTATCAAAGTCAATATTATTCATGCGTAAATATGCACGAAAATGCCTTAGCAAAGTGCAGTACTTTACTTTTTTATATTTTTTATCAAGAAAATATTTACATCTTTCTAACACAACCCTTGTATTATAGACAAAATTTATTTATTGTCAATTATTTATTTCGCATTTTATATTATGTTTATAAATATTTCTGGCTAAATCATCACTTATCACATACCAATCAGATTCACGACCATATATAATTTCACAATTATCAATTACCCTATTCTGCGATTGAATATTTGTCGTGCAAGATGCGACGAATATCACCAACCCCAGTTTTATAAACTTTATCATTTATAATCCTTTCTTGATTTGAATTTTCTTTCATTAAAATTATCTCATTTTGAAAATTTTGAATTTTGCATTTAGAATTTCCAACATGCATTCCATAAAAATATGCACCAATTATTATGGTGCATATTAACCCTATTAAATATAATCTTGTCATTTCTATATTTCCATTTAAAAACCGCCATATTGGCGGTTTTAATTTATTGATTCATTGCTGAAAAGAAATCATCATTTGTCTTGGTCAATCTTAATTTATCCAACAAGAATTCCATTGCTTCCAATGTTCCCATTGGGTTAATTATACGACGCAAAACATACATTTTTGATAATATATCTTTGGATACCAATAAATCTTCTTTACGTGTTCCTGATTTAGTAATATCGATAGCAGGATAAACACGTTTATCTGATAATTTTCTATCCAATATGATTTCGCTATTACCTGTTCCTTTGAATTCTTCAAATACAACTTCGTCCATTTTTGAACCTGTATCTATCAAAGCAGTTGCAATAATAGTCAAAGAACCACCACCTTCGATATTACGGGCAGCACCAAAGAAACGTTTTGGTCTTTGCAAAGCATAGGCATCAACACCACCAGTTAAAACTTTACCACTTGATGGAACAACCGTATTATAAGCACGACCTAATCTGGTAATAGAATCAAGCAATATAACAACATCTTGACCTGCTTCTACCAAACGTTTTGCTTTTTCAATAACCATTTCAGCAACTTGGATATGACGTGTTGCAGGTTCATCAAATGTAGATGAAATAACTTCACCACGAACACTGCGTTGCATATCAGTCACTTCTTCTGGACGTTCATCAATCAATAAAACGATTAATTTTACATCAGGATAATTTGTCGCAATTGAATGAGCAATATTCTGCAACATAATTGTTTTACCTGTTCTTGGTGGTGCAACAATCAAAGAACGTTGACCTTTACCAGTTGGGGAAATTAAATCAATAACACGTGCAGATAAATTGCGACCTTTGTCAGTATCATCGACAACTTCCATTTTTAATTGTTCGTCTGGATACAAAGGTGTCATATCATCAAAAGAAATACGATGACGCAATTTTTCAGGATTATCACCATTAACACGTTCAATTGTTTCCAAAGCAAAATAACGTTCAGATTCATTCTGAGGTGCTTGAATTTGACCTTCGATATAATCGCCTGTTTTTAACCCGTATTTTTTAATTAAATTTGGCGATACATACAAATCATCAGGCCCAGCCAAATAATTACTTTCAGGGGCGCGTAAAAAACCAAAGCCATCTGGCATACGTTCCAAGACCCCATCACCAATTAATGTTATAGATTTATCTGCTGCATAAACACGCATCACAGCAAATCTTAATTGTTGTACATTTAACTGAGAAGGATTTTCAATCCCCATATCTTCCGCCATTTTCAACAATTGTTGAGGCGTTTTTGTTTTTAATTCATTTACATGCATAAAAAAACCTTTTTTTGTGGAATTGTATCAGAGATTTCCGATACCTAGATGCTATATATTATATAAGAAATATGTAAAAAAGTCAAAAGGAAACTGAAAAGTGGCCATAAAAGACCACCCTTCAAAAAAACACTATATTTTTATTAGGCCGCTGTTTTCTGCTTTGCAAGGTTAGCAAATTCAGCCATTCCGCGTTTTGCAAATTCGTTGCTTACGGAAAAAACTTCCCTTGTTGCCTTTTCAAAACTGGCTTTCTTGTCAGTTGCTTTGGCTTTTGTTTCTACCTTTGCCATTCCTTTGCTAAACACTTCTTTATTACCCATGACTTTTACCTTTTCAATAGTATAATTTCTAGTTCTTGTAGACAAATATATAACAAATTTATTTTTTTGTCAAGTATATTTGTCAATTATTATTCTTCTCCGTTTTCGCAATCATCGCATTCTTCTACTTCTCTGTATTTTTCAACGACGATTGGTGCCACAGGTTGTTCTGGGGCGACTTCGATAGAAGATTCTTTGACAACACGAACACGGCGATTTTCCGCATTTGGTGTGTTATCAGGTGTTTTTACCTTCAAATCTTCTTCACCTGCAGATACTGCTATGATTTGAGATGAAGGTATACCATATTCAATCAACATTTTTTGTACAGATTCTGCACGACGGCCACCCAAAGCATAATTATATGTTGCAGACCCAGCAGTATCTGTATGGCCAACCACAGAAACCTTTACATTCTTGTTTGCCTGAGTTGTGGCAGCCAATTTTTTGATTATTTCATCATATTCAGGTTTGATTATTGCCTTGTCAAAATCAAATCTGATTTCAAAGATTTCTTCCATTATGCGTTGTTTTGGTTCTAATGGAATCTGTTGAACTTTGATGATAGTTTTTTCAGATGTATCTGCTGGTTTACCATTTAACCCATCAAGACGTTTGTTAATAGCAGCCAATTCTTCACGCATAGCCATCATCATATTGATGAATTCATCACGTTTTACATATTCATCACCAACCTGAGGAATTACAACATCAGGACTTTTTGTGATTGTTGTAGTTGTGGTTGTTGTATCACCAGAAAACGAATCGTTGTTATCCTGACTTTCTTCACCACCATAAATTGTTTGGTTTATAACCATAGGTGGTTGATTTGGAACTGGTACAGGTTTAATTAAATTTTCTGGAATATTTACATTATTAACAATAATGACACCTTCACGTGTTCTTGAAGAACCAGACATAGCATTCAAACGATATGTTTCAGGATAATATTTTTCTGTGACCTCTGTTGGTTTGATTGTCTGAGATTTAACATGTGTTGGTGCGACAATTTTGCCATCAGCACAATCAATCAATGCCTGCAAAGATGCCTTGAAACGACGTCTGCATTCATCAGCAGTCGCATTTTGTCCGGTTGCAGCGGCAGACAACCAACAATCAAATTTTGCCTGAGATTCAGCAGCCAATTTTGGTTGTTCATCTGCAACATCGTTATTTTGTAATTGATTCATTAAACTATTATAAGCATTAAATAATTCAAATCTTTCTGCATCAGATTCAATTTGCCAATTATCTACGCTTTCAGGGAAAGGTCTTTCACCAGAAAAAGCACCAACTGCTTTCTGAGCAAACAATTCTGCAACATCAGGATAATTACTTGTTCTGGCGTTAAACAAAGCATAAGAACGATAATTCATCGCCAACTGATTCAAGAAAGAATCACGATGTGGTGCTTCGTTTACATTTAAACGTTCAACATAATCAACCGTTGGCGTATCATATTCTTCGATATATTCTTCATTACCAGAGCCAGCACAACCAGCTAAAGCAACGGATACACACAAAGCCAACACAGATATATAGTGTTTGTTTTTCATAATAAAAACCCTTTCCTTGTTTATTATCAAAACAATTATACCTATTTTTCAAAATCTAGTAAAGCAAAAAAGCAATACAAAATGCTTTTTTTGTTATATTATTTATCAAAAGATTGCATTGCCATCGAACCCAACGATGGTAATAAAGATTGAATGTTTCCTGAACCACCCATCGAAGACACCGCCTGAATCACAGAACCAGTTCCAGCAGCACCAGTTGTTTGACCAACACTGCTTAAAGTTTGAGTCAAGAAACCACCCCAAATTTCACGTTTAGCAGCAGCAATTTTTGATGGCGCACATTTTTCTGCTTTTTCGATTAATTTTCTTACTTTATTAAGTTCAGAAATTGTAAAATCTTCTTCACCAAAAGGAATCATTCCCATAATATCGTAAATATTTGATCTGTATGTTGCATTTTTTGCGTTTCCATCAGGTGGTAATATTTTTGCATATAATGCTTTTGGATAACCTTCCCAAATCATACCTAAATCAGCACTACTTTTAAAAACAACATAACACATATCATTTTTATCGTTATTTAATTCCATCCAATCTTGGAAAGCAGATTCATTTGAATTATCCCCACCACCACATGGTTCAGCACCAGCAGAAGAAACCGCAGAATCAGCAGTTGTTCCACCAACTTTGGCCCATTCTTTTATCAAAGAATTTATTGTGCTGACTTCATCAGCCGTAGGAACACATTCTGCATCAAGTTGTTGTTGTTGGGCTTTTAAATTTTTAACATTACCAACCAAACCGATAACAGATGGTAATAAACTTGTTGCTGATTCCATCGTATCTGCTTTTTTCGCAGTGACAGAAGCCGCCTTTTTAACCGTAATTGCACCAAACGATACACTTGGTATCGCCAAAGCAATAATAACAAAGATAGATAATAATTTTTTCATTCTCTCGTTGCTATATTATATCACAAAAAAAACAATAGATAAATATAAAATTGCATTTTTCTTTTCAAAATATTAAACTATCAGTATGCAACAAAATAATCGTAATCTTTTAATTGTATCTAAACACAAAAGATTAACCCGTTTATGGCAGTTTTTCTTTACTGGCTGGGGACTTGTTATGGTTGCCGTATTGGTTGCAGCATCTATTTTTACAAAACAAATTTTATGGACACCTATAACTGCTATCAATATGAAAGACATGGTATCAAATCAATTTAAAATGACTAATGCATACTTTGTCGGTCAAGATAAAGATAATAACCCTTTTAAAATACATGCTGTTTCAGGTCATCAGACATACGCAAAACCAGATATTGTTTATCTTGAAAAACCAACTGGCACAATTACACGTAATACATCAAAAGGAAAAGTCGTCCAAAAATTGTCCGCAAAAAAAGGGACTTACAATCATAATACAAAAGTTTTAACATTAATGGGACATGTCCGCATTGATTCAAGCGATGGTGATAAAATTTTAACTGAAGAAATGGTGATAGAATTATGAAAAAATCTGTGTTAAAGGTCGAACATTTATCAAAAAATTATGGCAAACGTGTTGTTTTGCGCGATATATCTTTGATTGCTAATCAGGGCGAATCTGTTGGATTATTGGGCCCAAATGGCGCAGGAAAAACAACCGCTTTTTATTGCATCACAGGACAATTAGCAGCAACAAGCGGACAAATATTTTTAAATTCCCAAGACATAACACATTTACCATTTTATCAACGTTCCCGTTTACACATTGGATATTTACCACAAGAAAACAGCGTATTTCGCGGTTTATCTGTAGAAGAAAATATTTTGGCTATATTGGAAGTCGTAGAACCGAATCGCGACAAAAGATATGCGAAACTTGATTCATTACTTGATGAATTTGCTATTACATTTTTAAGAAAAAGCCCTGCAACTGCCCTGTCTGGTGGCGAAAGACGTCGTGTTGAAATTGCACGTGCTTTGGCTAATGACCCAAAATTTATATTATTAGACGAACCTTTTGCAGGTATTGACCCAATCGCAGTAAATGAAATTCGTTCTTTGGTTTCCCAATTAAAACACAGGGGCTTGGGTGTTATTATTACCGACCACAATGTACGTGAAACATTGGGAATTACTGACCGCAGTTATGTGTTGCATGATGGAAAAATCTTGAAACATGGAACTACTGACGAAATCGTCCAAGACGAAATGGTTAAAAAAGTTTATCTTGGCGAAAATTTCACTATGTAATAAAAAATTTTTCAACAAATAAAAAACTGAAAGCAAAAAAAGGAGAGTATAATTATGTTTGCTATTGAAAAAGTGCATGCCCGTCAAATTATGGATTCACGTGGCAATCCAACAATTGAATGTGATATTACTTTGGCTAATGGGGCATTTGGTCGTGCTTCTGTTCCATCTGGTGCTTCTACTGGTTCTTTTGAAGCATTAGAATTAAGAGATGGTGGAAACACATACATGGGCAAAGGTGTTTTAAAAGCAGTAAAAAATGTAAATGAAATTATTGCCCCTGCTATTCATGGAATGGACGCAGAAAACCAAACTGAAATTGATGAAAAAATGTTGGCTTTGGACGGCACACCAAACAAAGATAAATTGGGCGCAAATGCTATTTTGTCTGTTTCATTAGCCATCGCACATGCAGTTGCTAATGCTAAACATATTCCATTATATCAACATATTGCAAATATCTTTGGAAATGAAAATCCATGTGTTTTACCACGTCCTATGATGAACATAATAAATGGTGGTGCACATGCAGATAATGGACTTGACGCCCAAGAATTTATGATTATCCCAAATGGTGCAAAAAATGAAATGGAAGCAATTCGTATGGGTTCTGAAATATTCCATAATTTGAAATCAATTTTGAAAAAATCAGGTCATGGAACAAATGTTGGTGATGAAGGTGGCTTTGCACCTAATTTCAATACTTGTCGTGAAGCCCTTGATACAATTGTATCCGCAATAAAAGCAGCGGGCTATGTCCCAGGCAATCAGGTTTCTATTGGTTTAGATGTGGCTTCTTCTGAATTTTACGCAGATGGTGTTTATAAATTCGAAGGACAATCAAAAACATCTGATGAAATGATAGAATTTTATAAAGAAATTATTTCTGAATACCCTGTTATTTCTATCGAAGATGGTATTGCCGAAGAAGATTGGTCGGGCTGGAAAAAATTAACTGAAACAATCGGTGATAAATGTCAGTTGGTTGGGGACGATTTATTTGTGACTAACCCTACCCGTTTGGCACGCGGTATTGAAAATGGCGTTGCAAATGCAATTCTTATCAAAGTAAACCAAATTGGTTCTTTGACAGAAACTTTGCGTGCAATAAAAATGGCTAAAGATGCAAATTATGGCGTTATCATTTCCCATCGCAGTGGCGAAACAGAAGATACAACCATCGCAGATTTAGCAGTTGCTACAAATGCAGGTCAAATTAAAACTGGTTCTATGTCAAGAACAGACCGCATGGCTAAATATAACCAATTGGTTCGTATCGAAGAAGAATTGGGTGAAAAGGCAAAATATGGCTTGATTAAATAAAAAATTTTGTTTAATAATAAACCAAAAGAAAAACGCAGATGGTATTTAATATAAATTTTTCTTTAATATTACAATACGCAGTAATGGTTGGTATTTTGGTTGTCATATTTTTGACTCCTTCTTTCTTGGCGGCAGAAAACGGCAAATCAAAATACGATAATATGCGCGTCCGGGTTGGTTCTTGGTTATTTGGCTGGTCTTTCATCGGATGGATATTTGCGTTATTCATATCTTCAAAAAAATAATGTCAGTTTTTACTGACATTATTTTTTGTTTTCTTTATTTTCTTCTTTGTCTTTTAATCTGACAATTTGTTTAGGATTAGATTTTAAAATATTTATTTTTTCTTCCAAACCTTTCTTGTATTCCATAAACAAAGGTTTATTTTTTGCATCTAAATTATCTATGGCTGGTAATTTAACGGTCATAGGATTTACATGAACCCCATTTTTAATAACTTCGTAATGCAAATGTGGTCCAGTTGATAATCCAGTAGAACCAGAATAACCGATTATTTGACCTTGACGAACAACGCTACCTACATTAACGCCTTTGGCAAATTTAGACATGTGTGCGTACAATGTTTCAAATGTCCCATTATGTCTGATTTTTACGAAATTACCATGTCCCCTGTTGAAACTGCGTGCAATAACACGACCTGCGCCAGCAGCAGGAATTGGTGTTCCAGTTGGTGCGCGGAAATCAACCCCTTTGTGTGCGCGTGTAAATCCCAACACAGGGTGTTTACGACGACCAGCAAAACTTGATGTAATTTTTGCATTGTTTATTGGGGTTCTTTTCAAAGATTTTATTGCACCATTACCATTTTCATCATAATAACCGACATGACCATCAGGTTTTACGAAACGATACATTTGAACATTTCCACGCAAAGCATCAAAAGACACAGCCAATACACTGCCGTTATCAACTTTGGTTTCTGCATTATAATTTTCTTCATATACTACATAGAATTTTTGACCTGCACGAATATCACGTTCAAAGTCCATTTCAAAAGCCAACAAATCATAAACATCTATGACAATACCTTCTGGGACACCGGCTTCCAATGCAGCAAGGTAAAAACTGCTACCTTCTTTGATTTCGCCTTCTTTATAAGCAATACGAGTATCTCTTTCAATTTCGACCTTTTGACATTGCCAAGTTCCTGGAACACCGCAATCTATTTCCACCCTATTCCAAGGCCCATTTATAATGACAATTTTAGAAATTGGTTCGTTTTCCCCAGGTCGAATAAAATCAAGTTTATCACGTCCAGCACGCAAAGTCGTAAAATTGGCTTCGGTCTTCAAAGTTTTTGATATAGTATCTATATCACGCATTGAAAAACCTTCGTTTCCAAGGATTTTAGATAAAGTATCCCCTGATTTAACTTCTACAACATTGTGCTGTTCAGTATTACATATCACTTCGTGCAAAGGTGTTTTATAAAACAACACTAATCCCAAAGCAACAACCATCATCACCGCAGCGACAATCAATACCATACGAGAAATCAAATTAACATCTTTTAATTTTTTACAAGATTTTACCAATCCGGCAGTCATCTTTTTAATAATATATTTTGCTTTTTTCATGAACGCCATTATAATAAAAATATGAATATAAATCAAGCATTCTCGATTTTACAATCAGCAGGCGACATTCGTGCTGCCCGCATAATAACAGAAAAACACAAAAAAATATCTTTTTTGCGTGTGAAATATTATGCACATCTTTTGAAACGTGGAATGCCTGTGGCCAAGATAATTCATTCCAAATGGTTTTATGGTATGGAATTTTATACAAACAGACATACTCTTGACCCAAGACCTGACACAGAAATTTTGGTTGAATCAGTTATAAAAGATTGCGAAACAAATGAAGAACGCAGAATATTAGATATGGGAACAGGCACAGGATGTATAATTTGTGCTTTGGTTAAAAATATTCCTAACTTAACAGGTGTCGCCATAGACAAATCAAAATCAGCATTAAAAGTCGCAAATAAAAACATAAAAAAATTCGAATTATCAAATCAAATACAAATTAAACGTGATACCTTTGAACATTTTGAATCAGATGAAAAATTCGATATAATTGTTTCTAATCCACCATATATAAAGCACGGCGATTTGCATGTAAATCGTGGTGCTATGTTTGACCCAAAAATTGCATTATATGCAAATAACGATGGATTATCAGCATACGAACAAATCGCAAAAAACGCTGTTAATTTAATAAAACCAAATGGAAAAATTTATCTTGAAATCGGTGTCGGTCAGGCAAATGCTGTTATCAAAATATTTAATTTCTTTGGGTGGAAATTTGACAGAATTGAAAAAGATTTATCAGGAATAAATCGCGTTTTAGTTTTTTCTATCTAAAAAATTTATTGTTCTTTTTTAACCAACCAATTGTTGTATCTTGCCCGTGTCCATGAACGACGTATGTTCCATCATCTAAATCTTGTTCATATAAATTATGAATAGATTCATATAATTTATGTTCATCACCGCCTGGAAAATCATATCTTCCAAAAGATTCTGCGAACAAAGTATCGCCAGTCATCAATATCTGATATTTTGGGAAATAAAACATTAATCCCCCAGGTGTATGACCCGGACTTTCCATTATTTCCATATTTATATCAGGCAATATTTCAATATTTCCATTAATAATATTTACAGGTTCTTTATATCCATTATGAATATGTGGAATACCAAACATATCCAATAATTCATTTCCCCAACCAATTAAATAATTATCTTGATTATTCATATACCAATCAACATTAAATGCTTTTGCCAATGCAGGTGCTGCAGATATATGATCTGGGTGTCCGTGTGTTGCATAAATTGCACGCAATTTTAAACCGCGTTCCAATAAAACCTTTTCCCAATCTGATGCCTTACCCCAAGGGTCAAAAATAACCGCATCATTTCCGCAAGACACCAACAAAGAATTTGTATTAGTTGGTGGCAAATGTAAAACTTCAAATTTTACTTCGTTATTTTTTTGCATTTGATTTTTTTGCTCTGGTTGTAGATTTAATTTTTTTACCATTAACAATTTCTTTGATTTCATCAGCAGTTAATGTTTCTTTTTCAAGTAATGCTTTTGCTAATTTATCTACAACACTTTTGTTTTTAGTAATCAAATTTTTTGCATCTTTGTGTGCGACATCTAACCATTTATGAATTTCTTCATCAACAATTTCAGCCGTCTTTTCAGAAGCATTTTCCAATGCAATTTTTTGACCGAAAGAATTTGCCTGATTAACAGCAACCAAACCAATCTTGTCAGATAAACCAGCGGTTGTGATAGAACGTCTTGTTAAACGTGTAGCCACCGCAATATCACTTTCTGCACCAGTTGTGATTTTATTCATACCAAAGAACACTTCTTCAGAAGCACGACCAGCCAAATAAGTAGATAAATTTGCACGAACTTCTTCTATAGTCATGGAAACTTTATCATCTATTGGCAAATGTTGAACCATACCCAAAGCACGTCCACGTGGAATAATTGTCGCTTTGTGTATTGGGTCAATAATATTTCCATAATGCAAACCAACAAAAGCATGCCCTGCTTCGTGATACGCAGTTAATTTAATATCTTCTGGACGCATTTTGCGTTTCTTTACAGGCCCCATTAAAATTTTATCACGTGCATCTTCTATATCAGATTGTTCAACGACTTTATGTCCGACACGCACAGCATGTAATGCAGATTCATTTAATAAATTTTCCAAATCAGCACCTGAAAAACCTGTTGTTCCACGTGCAACATCTAACATATTAATATCTTCGTTAATTTTAAATTTCTTTGCATGTAAATTCAAAATATCACGACGACCTTCAAGGTCTGGCAAATCAATATGAATCTGTCTATCAAAACGACCTGGACGCAATAACGCAGCATCTAACATATCAGGACGATTTGTTGCAGCAATAACAATTATACCTGTTTCATTAGCAAACCCGTCCATTTCTATCAATAATTGATTTAATGTCTGTTCGCGGTCATTGTCATTATAGGAATGTTTGCTTCGACTTTGACCGATAGCATCTATTTCATCTATGAATAAAATACATGGTGCGTTTCTTTTTGCTAATTCAAATATTTCTTTGATTTTAGCAACCCCAAGACCAACAATAATTCCTGAAAAATCACTTCCTGATGTGGCAAAGAAAGGAACATTTGCTTCACCTGCGACAGCACGTGCCAACAATGTTTTACCAGTTCCAGGTTCACCAGATAATAAAATTCCCCTTGGTACCCTTGCACCTAATGCTTTAAATTTATCCCTATTTTTCAAAAATTCCACAACTTCCATTAATTCTTGTTTTTCAGAATCTATGCCTGCAACATCTTTGAATGTAGTTTTTGTTTTTCCAGTTGTGATTTTTGTTGGATTCTGACTAATCAAACTTTGTGTTAAACCACCACGACCACCAATTCCGCCACGCAACAAACGCCATGTGAAGAACAATAAAAATCCCCAAAATAATAAATCAAGCCCCCTTAGAAAATTATCAAAAAAAGATTTTTTATCTTCAATTTTAATAGTAGTTCCATTCTTTGATAACTTTTCTAATAATTCAGGATTATATGTAATAACAGCACTATATTTTGTTCCGTCTTTCAAAATACCTGTGGCTTTGTCCCCATCTATATCCATGGTTTTTATATCATCGCTTTTACGCAACACATCTGAAAAATTCAATTCAATAGGTGTCTTGTTAACCTTGGTTTCTACATCTGATTTTGTATTTAACCCCATAAAAGCACGCACAGCCAATGCGATAAACAAAACCGCGAAGACCATTATATAAAATCTAGAATTATCTTTTTTCTTAAAAATATTATTTTCGTTTTTCATGTCTTTTCCTAAAACTTGTTTTTTTTCCTTCTGGGACAATTAATATTCTGTTATTTAATCTGCGAATAGTACAATGTCCCAACGTGAATTTACAATCAGTATGTAATTTACATAGTGCATTTTGTAAAGAATTCAAGCGTGGTAAATATTCATCTCCCCCGATTTTCTGAATTAATATTCCCAACAACTTTAATCTAATTTCTTCTGCTTCGTCAAATAAAAAAGAGTCAACAAACAAAGCCCCCCAAGAACGAATAACCATATCAATACGATTATTTATATATTTATCCATCCATTCACGTGTACGCCCCAGGTTTTGTATAGCCAATAAAATACGATTATCACTTATTCCTAATTTTTCATCTAATAAATGACGATTTTGACGAATTTTAACACGCGTATAATGTTCATCACTATTCATAGAATCAACAAAATATTTAATATTATTATCTTCGCAATATTGTTTTATTTCCGCCCTTGGCACATTTAATAATGGGCGTAAAATCTTTATACCGTTTCTTTCAGATTCTGGCATCATAGCGGCTAAACCATACAAACCACTGCCCCTTGATAAATTCATCAAAAAGGTTTCAATTTGGTCGTCGCTTTGATGTGCCACTAATAAATATTCTATGCCCTTTTCATGACAAAAATCTGTCATCATCTTATATCTTGCATCACGGGCGGCCGCTTCCAATCCAGATTCAGGTTTATCGTCTTTCCAATAAAAAATTTCACAAGGTATATTTAATTTATCACAAAGCGTTTTTACATATTCAGTTTCTGTGTCTGCTTCTGGTCTTAATTGGTGATTTACATGTAAACAAATTACATTTGCACCGATTTCACGCAACCAATGTAACAAGCATATAGAATCAACACCCCCGCTGACTGCGACAGCGACCAAGGTGTTTTTATAATCTTGCATAAAATCCACAAAATTTTGATTCATAACACACCTATTTTATGGTATAATTTCCAAAAATAAAGGAAAAAGAATAATGACACAAAAAATAAAATCAGTAGCAGTATATTGCGGTCATCAAATGGGAAATAACCCAGAATATGAACGCGACGCAAAAAAAATTGGTGAATTATTGGCACGCAACAAAATCTCTTTGGTTTTTGGTGGCGGCAATGTCGGTTTAATGGGCGCTGTGGCAAGTGCTGCTTTGGATAATGGTGGCGAAGTCATCGGCATAACAACAACCCACGTGGTGTCTTTACAAGAACCAGCGCACGAAGAAATAGATGTCAAGGTTGTAGATGGGCTTTCTACCCGCAAACAAGAAATGTTTGATTTATCGGATGCGTTTATTATTTTGCCTGGCGGAATTGGCACACTTGATGAAATGACAGATATTTTGACTAAACAGCAAGTTGGTGAATCTTATAAACCTATATTTATGATGAATACAGCAAAATATTGGGAAATATTCGGTCAAATTATGGTTCACATGCAATCAGAAGGTTTTATGCCTCATTATGAAGATTACAAATTATATGTTGTAAATTCACCAGAAGAATTGATTGAAAAATTAACCAATTTTGATGACCTTGGTCCTACCGCTTAGGCCACGAATAATACTAATAGAAGTTTTTGGGACTTTTAAATATTCAGCCAACAATTCAATAACTGCATTGTTGGCTTTTCCTTTTTCTGGTGCCACATTTGTATAAACATGTAAAACCCCGTCTTTTTCAAGAACTTGGCTTTGTTTAGCGTGTGGAGAAACACGAACATTAAAAGTCTTCGGTAAATCTTTCATCGCTCATTATATGAATATGAAAATGCATAACAGATTGACCTGCCCCACGACCTGTGTTGGCTATGGTTCTAAAATTATCACGCAATCCCAATTTTTCTACAACTGCACGAACACCATTCCAAAAAGCCATTTGTAATTCAGCAGGTGCATTTTGTGTAAAATCAAATATATCAGTGTATTCACCACGTGGTATAACCAGCGCATGAACTTTGGCACGTGGATTCACATCATAAAAAGCCAAAACATAATCATCACTATAAATAGTTTTATTTGGAATTTCACCGCGTAAAATTTTTGCAAAAACATTATCTTTGTTATACATTTTAGTTTCCTTTCTGATTTTGTAATTGATATCTTCTTAGTAATGGGACATAAGTATGTTGAAAAAATCCTATTTTAATTGTATCAGTTTTAATATTTTCAACCACAACCCCATCTTTCTGCAAAGAATCAGGTTTTTGTTCAATTGATTTTTGGTTTTGATATCTACAACCGCCAAAACCAGCCGACAAAACACAAAAAACAATTAAACTCGTAAGTTTTGTATTTATATTATCTTTTTTTAAAAATTCTAATATCTTGCTATTTAAATTTTTCTTCATAAAACAAACCTTACCCTATACATATAACATACACTAAATATATAAAAAATCAAGGACTTGAAAATCAAAAAAAATTTACTATATTTCTGGCATAGCAAAGGAGTTTTATAATGTTTAAACCATTGCATAATTATGTATTACTTACCAGAATTGAAGAAGAAAATAAAACTGCTGGTGGCATAATTATTCCAGATACAGCGAAAGAAAAACCAGTCCATGGTCGCGTTATTGCGGTTGGGGACGGAATTTATGAAAACGGACAAAAAATACCTATGAATGTCAAAGTTGGCGACAATGTTTTGTTTGCTAAATGGGCTTCATCTGCAAATGAAGTCAAAATTGACGGCGTTGATTATGTTTTAATCAAAGAATCTGACATTTTAGGAATTTTATAAAAAGGATAAAAAATGGCAAAAGATATTGTTTTTAATACAGATAAATTATCAGCCGGTGTTGATAAATTGGCTAATGCCGTAAAAATCACAATGGGCCCAAAAGGTCGCACAGTTGTTATTGAACGTGCTTATGGTGCGCCAGTTGCAACAAAAGACGGCGTGACCGTTGCAAAAGAAGTTTCTTTAAAAGACCCTGCTGAAAACATCGGTGCAAAAATGATTCAGGAAGTTGCGAAACGTGCTGGCGATAGTGCTGGTGATGGAACAACAACTGCAACCGTTTTGGCACAAAATCTTTTCAAAGAAGGTCGTCGTGTTATCGCTGCTGGTATGAATCCAATGGATATCAAACGCGGTATAGATATTGCTGTGGCAGAAGTTGTCAAAGATATTGAAAAACACGCTCGCCCAGTAAAAGATTCTTCTGAAATTGCTCAGGTTGCAACAATTTCTGCTAATAGTGATTCTGAAATCGGACAAAAGATTGCAGATGCTATGGAAAAAGTTGGCAAAGAAGGTGTTATCACCGTTCAAGAAGCCAAAGGACTTGATACAGAAATCGATGTGGTCGAAGGTATGCAATTTGACCAAGGTTTCATGTCCCCATACTTTGTCACAAACAGCGAAAAAATGTTGGCTGAATTGGAAAATGCACAAATCTTGGTTTCAGAAAAGAAAATCACAGGTTTACAAGCACTGCTTCCTATATTGGAACCAATTGCACAATCTGGTCGTCCATTATTGATTATCGCAGAAGATGTTGAAAGCGAAGCATTGGCAACATTGGTATTAAATCGCTTGCGTGGTGGTTTGAAAGTTTGCGCTGTCAAAGCCCCAGGTTTTGGCGATAGACGCAAAGAAATGTTGAAAGATATTGCTATCGTCACAGGTGCTACAATCATTTCTGATGATATGGGTATGACTTTTGAAAACATTACCCCTGCGGTTTTGGGTTCTGCAAAACGTGTTGTTGTTGCAAAAGATAAAACTTTGTTGGTTAACGGAAACGGCGACAAAGAAGCAATTGCAAATCGTGCAGATGAAATCCGTAAAACTTTGACAACCACAACAAGCGAATACGACCGCGAAAAATTGGCTGAAAGATTGGCTAAATTGGTTGGCGGTGTCGCAGTTATCCATGTTGGCGGTATGACCGAAGTAGAAGTTAAAGAAAAGAAAGACCGCGTTGATGATGCTTTGGCTGCCACACGTGCTGC